>NZ_JAUBVD010000135.1:0-1831 GCF_036705675.1 Microcoleus sp. AT8-A3 | reverse complement strand
CGGAATGAAGCGAAAGTTTCACGTTCCGTTCTGAAGGAGAGGTAGGGGTAGAAATGCCCCTATCGACTCTAACTACCAGAAGCACTCTTGAAGTTGGGCCTTACCCCTACTTCATGAACGAATTATAGCAATCCTAAGTGATTTTCTAGAACCGTAACATCTGAAAGTCTTGCTATACAACAAGTCTAGGCAGACAAGAGGGCGTTGTGTTGTGAGACTCAGATCGGATTGCTATAGTAGTGGATCTTCACCCATACTTCAAGCAGCTTCCCAACTCAAACTTGTCTGTGAACAAAGCGTTAATCCAGTCTTAGCAGTCTTAGACGCCCGAATATGGCAATGCAAATTGGGTACTGGCGCAAGCAGACATTCAAGCTGATTGCTTAATGAGACTCCGAAAGAATGCCTGGAAAGTGGTCAGCACCACCAGCATATAGTGGCCGCGGCAGACCACGAAAACACGGGCAAAAAATGAGGCTGAATGACCCAACCACATGGCTCGAAGCGGATGCTGTGATTGAAATTGACGAACATCCACAGTTGGGACAAGTCCGAGTCAGTCAATGGCTTGACTTGCATTTTTATCGTGCCGCTGAACACAGAGTCAATTTAATCCTCGTCGAAAGAATGAAGCCCATGTCAAACGGTCAGCCGTTTCCACCCTTATGGTTGGCCTGGGTGGGAGAACGAACTCTACCCTTAGAAACAGTCTGGTTTAAGTATTTACGACGCTTTGGAGTGGATCATTGGTATAGATTTGTCAAGCAACGATTACACTGGACATTGCCTAACCTAAGAACTCCCGAACAATCCGAGCGTTGGAGTGATTTAATGCCGCCCCGGAGTTGGCAACTCTGGCTAGCTAGGGATTTAGTGGTTGAGAATGTATTACTGCAGGCAATCTGCTACAACCAATTTAACCCCTGGACGTGTTGCCCAATCAATGTTGTAGATTTTAGTTCAATGTCACTGAAAAAGTCTCGATCGCAAGGCCTGTTTACCTTTTAAGATAGAGCGAGGTTCCTGCATTCGAGGATACGGCTTTGGCCTGTGTTTCAACACCCGAGGTTCGGAACGCTCAGGTCGTATCGTGAGTAAATTAGTTGCCACCTGCGACAACAGAAATTGATGCCATTGTCGCTGTTGGCGCTTTCCTGTAGTTGCCAACAGCGTCAATAACTGATTAAACTGCTGCCTTGTTGATTGGAAGGAGATTTGAAAAGCTGTATGTTCTGATGAAGATACTGACTGCCACATAATGGTACGTAATAAAGTGTAAGCCAATAAGTGTATCCAGATTTCCTTTCTGACCATTGCCGGAGTTTTAGCTGTTAACATCTCCATTTTCAAAGTTGTTTTAAGATGACGGAGACTGACTTCAGCAGCAGACCACCGCAGCCCGTATAACTGAGTTAATTTGTGAACAGTGTAGCGTTTGGCGTCCAGTAACGTTGTGACTACAATAATACGCTCGTCTCGGAAGCCACGGTGTTGAATTCGCTCTTCAGACTTCCCGAACAATGAAATTAGATGGTAATTCCTCGAATTCCTCATTACTCATGTGTTTGGGACACTGTTGAGGCTTATTCCAGACTACTTGATGGTCGCCAATTCCCAACTTCTTGCCCCGCCCTTAAGTCAGTTTTACGGAGATGATTTTTCCGAAAAACAGCGTCGGCTCCCTGCTGTTTTACCAAAACTAAATCGACATAATTGCCGTAAGCTCGATCAGCTAATATCACATCGTCGGGAACTATAGTTATTTCAAATAAGTATGAGACACTCTTCATGCACAATAAGCACGAATAACTTCATCAAGAGATGTGTTAGG
>NZ_JAUBVD010000112.1:0-8087 GCF_036705675.1 Microcoleus sp. AT8-A3 | reverse complement strand
GTTTCCATAAATGGTTGACATCTCTATCTAACCATTTCCATAAGCGGTTGTCAAGGGTTTTGCTAGCCATTTATAGAAACGGCTCCCTATTGACATTGGCACACAGCAAAACAAAAAGTGCACACCATTCCCGTGGCTGCAATTTGCGCGATGTAGCTAGAATCTCGGAATCTCGGAATTGAGGGATTGAGGGATTCTAGAAAGGAATCGGTAAATTAACTCATCTCACCCGAAGCATAGTTTACTTTGATTCCTTTACTGAGTTATTTGCCACTAACCGAGGCTTAGAAGTGCGGTTTTGTCCCCGAACTCAACAGAGTAAAGATTCGAGCGGTTTATTTACTCTGCACTTCCCGGCTCCTGGCGTTGGATTTTGGATTTTAGATTTTAGATTTTAGCTGCGAGTTTTGCGATCGGCGGCTAGGTCAAAACAATTGGTATCCTGACCTAGCCTCGGAGTTCTAGTCAATCGCTTGCAAATCCTCCCTGTTTAAGTCTGTGGTGTAACTCCCATCGGGTTTAACGCAAGGGATGCCGTTCCGGTTGCGTAAGTCGTCAACTATTAATTCCATCCCGTCCAACTGTTCCGCCCACTTAGTCCCGACATAACGTACCCGCTGGCCCTTCACAAGCCCAACATTGAGCAACAGTCGGACGCTCAAATTCTCATCCTCAGTCAACTCTGCTTTTAAAGCTTCCTTTTCTGCCAGAGAGTTTAGTACCTTCTTCCAAACTTCCCGTGCCAGCGAGCGGTCAATGTTTGCGATCGCTTTCCGCATCTCATCAGCTAACCCGCTGGCAATTTCTGCGGGAGTTGGGGGGAGTTGTGATGGATTTTCAGGACTCTGTGATGGATTTGTGCTGGCAGAACCCTTTACTGGTGCTGGGTATGCTGGATTTGCTGGATTTTCGCCACTATCCACAGGGCAAGTTGAATTTTTGGGAATTTCGGGGGGAGTTTTTTCTTGGAAATTTTCTAATCTCTGCGGATTTTCAGAAAATCCAGCATATCCAGCAAATCCAGCACTACCAGTGCTTTCAGCCAGCATCAATCCGTCACCATCCAGCATCAATCCATCACAAAACGGCATTTTGGTGACTGAGCGAGGGTAAACATTACCCGGATCGAGCAAACATCGCAGCCCTATTCCCTGGATGTAATTGCCATCTCGATCGCGGTGCTCGGTGACTGCGGCCTTCATCTGATTCTTGAGCAAGTCGCGCAAATTTTTGGAAAACCATTTTAATGTGGCTGTACTCCTGTGCCCGTTGTCCTGCTGATATTTGCAGAAATTTGCAAACAGCCAGCGGCCGGCTTCCTCAATATCACCTTGCCCGATGTATGCTTTTGCGTCGGGTTTGAGGATAACTTTTTCATCCATCCAGCCGGCGATCGGATTAGTTTCGCAAAGTTGCCGCCACTTCACCGCTGCCAGCGCCGGAACTTCCCGGTCGGTGTGCTTGATAAGTCGGGTAACTTCTTCCCGTGGGATGTCGAGCGCAAGTTTTAGAAGCCCGGGCAAGTAAGGTTCAAACTCTTTAATTAAGTTTCGGTCTTGATATTCTGGGACGCGGGTATCTAAATTAATAGTCAGTCGGCGGCGCTCATTACCGCTTGTTAGGTCGCGGCTCTCTGGCGCTTCATTGGCAGAAATTACCACCATCCCGTTAAAGATAAAGTCTTTACACTGCTGCACTCCCTTGCGTTCGTAGCGGATGGGGTCTTGCCCGGTCAATTGCTTGAGTACCGATACCTCACCTTGCCACCGCTCGGAGTCAGGAAACAGAGCTAGAATTTTGCCGTAAAACTTGGCTGTCTCAAATTGATTGTTTTCAAGATGCTTGAGTTGGCTCGATACTGTGTTGTCACTGCCGGCAAGTGCTCGGAGAATTGCCATACAGGTAGATTTGCCCGTACCGCCGCCACCAATAAATTCTATGAACCGCTGTAAATCGGCTCGACGGGTAACAACGGCCGCACAAATTGCCAGCAACACATTTGCAATATCTTGGTCGCCAGTAATTTTGAGGAAAAATTCTTTAATCGGTTCGCAGCCGACAGAGCGATCGGCCCATTTAAAAGGGAGTTGCCAAGTGAACCGATAACCCGGTTTGTGCGGTTTCAATTCTTGCGTCAGTTGATTGAGTACACCATCCCGTAGTGGAATTAACCCGGTTTGTTCGTCCCAGTCAGTAACCTCTAAGTCAGATTGGAGAATAGTTGCGATCGAACTGACATAGCCGGCCGCGAACCCTGGTAATTCTTTTGAGCGCAAGTGGGCGTGAATTAATCCCTTGACAGTTTCGCTTGTTTCAATCCCCCATAACCCTACGTGTTTAGCGCTGTAATGCCGCCATAGTTGATATTCGGATTCCCACGCCAATTTATCCCGGTAAATTTCTGCTAACTCCTCAGCAATTGCACTTGGCGGCGGTAACTCCTTCTTTTTCTTTTTGTCGCCGTTCTCAGTAGTTGTTGGCTCTTTCATCTGAGCCTCTAGATTCTTGAGCCACTGGGGATAAGGTTGAGCTTCACTCATGATTTTGTGTACCATCTCCGAGCCGTGCTTGACTTTTACATCGTCAATTTTCAAGCCTAGCTCTTTATCCCACATCGCAACTAAAACAGTGCAGCCTCTTTCCTCTAGAGCCTTAACAAGTTTTTTAACCTCAAGCCGTACTGGTCTCTTGGTTATCACGTCCATATCAAATCGGATGCGGAATATACGACCGGGAACTGCAAGCGCCGCTAAGTTTGGGACAAGTTCACCTTTCCTCTGCCACATAGCCACGCCACACAGTGCCAGCGACGGGAACCCGCAAGTTATCCCACACGCTGCCTTTTTAGTTCCCTCGTCAAGGTCAACAATGACAGAGACATCATCTAGAACCCGTTGCCAGTATTTAGCTCCTTCGGGATGCGGCAATGCGATCGCATCGTAGGGGTGCCCTTTGTCGGTGATGTATTTTCGTTCTTCCCCGTCGATTTCAATCTTTTCGTAGGGCTTAAACTGTCCGAAGGCTTGAGGCTCCATCGTTACTAAGTCAAGCCCACTACTCCACCAACCCAGAGAATACTCATCAGGATAATTTTTCCATCCGATGCGATGCGCTATGATTTTGCGGTCATTTAGCGGTTTGGAGGCCTTACGTGCGATCGCCTCTGATACTCCCGACTTCTCGCACCATTCCACCATGTGCTCTTCTGAGGGTGAGTAAGTTTGAGTAGGTTTGACTACTTCTGCACAATCTTGAGTAGATTCGGGTAATGCTTGACAAGATTGGTCAGGATTAGATACAATTGACTCACTATTAAGTGAATTTAAAGCAGAATTTGGGGTGGTCATAGTTTTTCCTTAACGAGGGGGGCGACTATGACCGCTTTGTTTTGGGGCGGGTTAACCAGGTTTAGCTGCTGAGATTGTCAAGCGCGCTAACACATTGTGATAGACTGAAATTAATTTTATGTTTTTTCTGGAGACCCGCCCACAAAGCGGTCTCTTTTTTATTGCTACCGTATTTCGATCGCAATACGAATACTTTAAGCCTAAAAGTAACTTCTTGGCAACAGGTTAATTTTTTACTATATCTTCCTTAAAATTTCATTCTGAATAGTGCAAAAAAGTCACATACCGTATTTATTGTCTTTTTAGTCAATAGCCCTAAATTTAGAGCTAAACCCAGACAGGGAAAATACTCTACTTTTCTTTAGTATCCGAGTTCAATACAGTCAACGAAGTGATAGACCACCCCCTAAAATTGGCACAGTCGGTGGTTTTCTTACTAGGTTTATTTTACTTTTTAGCTTTTATATCTCTATTTTTGTAGTGGCGTGTTTGTAAAAACTTGTTATTGCTCAGTGTGGTGCGGGGCGGGCTAATCTCAAATTGCGAGCGCTAGCCTCGTATAATCTCGTATTTACACAAACTCATATCAGTTTGTGCCGTGGAGAGGCTTGTACAGCAAGGGATTCAGCGCTATTCTAGGGAGAATGGGGAGAGTGTGTCCTCCCCCGCTGCAATCTGCCAGAAAAGTAGCTGCGAGCATGACCGAGAACCCTATAGGGTTCCAGGAAACCATCTGCATGATCTGCAGGCGCGCTCTACTTCTCTTCAGCCTCCCCGATTAAGCGCTTGTACTCAGCCTCAGCATCCTTATATTTTTGGCTTCCTCCTTTTGATACTCCCCAGATTTCAAGAATGATTTTTGCCTTGCCCCATCCCTTTGCTTTGAGTTCTAACACCCGTTCAGTTTTGTCGTTCTGAGAGGGTTGTGCATTCAAGATGGGCTTAGGAGCATAATGTGCTTCTGGGTATGTAAAGTGAACTTGTGGTGATGGATGAGAGTCGCTAGAAATTGCCTCTAGTTGGCTAATTACCTTTGTCAATGCCTTGCGGTCATTGAGTACAGGCTTCAATGTCCGAATAGCACTTCTCTCTGCTTGAGCAAACATTTCGGGAGTAGTTGTCAAAGCCAGCCAGCGGATATTGATGAGATATCCCATTGATGCTAAGAAGTCCATTTCCAATTGCCTATGGTGTCTTTGCCAGCGAACGTTTAAATCGGTAGCTCTGCCTATGTAAATGATTCTTGGCTCTGTCCCATCGTTCATAGTCACAAAATACAGTCCCGCCTCTTCAGGGAGAAAGTTTTTGTATTTAAGCGGTAGCTGCGGAAGTTGAGAAATATTTTCCCAAGTAAAACTAAGCATCCCTATTCCTCCATCAGACTTTTGAATTGAGCATAAGCTCGCTTCCAAGCTTCACTCCCTCCCTTCTTGCACTCCCACAATTTCTCGATCGTCTGGGTTTGGTTCAGTTCAGAGCGTAACTTTTGGATCAACTCTATAGCCTGTTTTTTGGTCAAGTTCAGCGCGGTGAACTTTTCCTCCTCTACCGCTAAAGCGCCGTCCTCTGGTTGGTTCAGTGGTTGAACCGTCGGTTCTACGGGTTCGGATGGTTCTGCCTCACAATCCAGAAGCCAAGCTCGCTTCAATGCTTCGATAGCTTCCTCTCGGTCTGACTCTCCAGCCAAAATTTGTTCAGCTTCCTGTTGCCGTTGCTTCTGGGAAACGTAAACCTCTGTCGAGATTTCATCAACCACATCGGCTTTAATCGCGCGGGCTTTAATTTCCTCAATCTCATTTTCCTCTGCCAACCGACGCGCAATACTACCCGCAGAAACCGCACAGGCAACCGCAGAACCGAGGCTCAAACCTTGAATTAACTTGTGCCAGCCAACACGTCGATCGAGTGCAGTTAGTGGGGCTAGCCACAGAATCAATGCACTGCCTGAAAGCACAAACATTTTTAGCTGCATAGAAACACCCCCGCACCGATCGCAATCGCAGCCATGCCAGCCAGGAGCAAAGCTTGTAAATTCTGCACTGAAATTTTGAGCCAACTAGAGATTGAAAAATCTAGCAGCCAGCACAGCCCCCAGAGAATAAAGCTTGCTGCTACCAAAAATGCGATCGCTCGGAATGACATCGGATGTAGACTCGCTATCCATCCCAGAAGGGAGGAAGCGATGCACCCGGCGACAAAGTAATTTGCCAAGTACATCGCTTTCATTAGTTCGCCCCTCCAAAAACAAAAACTTTTACTTCTCTGACAGTGCAAGGCTGCAAGTCATCAGGGTAAGCAGTCTCTAGTTGCTGGAGTGTTTCTGTCACCGATACAGGGAGATGATTATCGGAGTAAACCCGGAAAAATAAATCGCCCTGGTATCTCAGAACGTGCACATCGGTAAAGCTTTTAGAAAGTTGAGTTTGCATCAGTTAGCCCCTCCCGTCAGCTTGGCTTTAATCGCATCAATCCGAGTACGGGCATCACTGTCAGCTTTGTCGATTCCCATTCCGAGGCGAGCATAACCAGGGCGCAGCGCGTGTAATTTTTTAGCGAGGCCGGCGTTGGCCCGCAGTTTGCCTAATTCATTTTCGGCAACCGCTCCCTCATATTTCCTGTGGGACTTATGCACCGATTTGTCCGCTTCCTCAATCTTGGTCAAAGCAGAGTAAGCGCGCTTAGATTGTCGAGCGCCGTCGGTTTTTTCCTTGGCAAGCTCTTTCAGTTTGTCGGCTTGTTCCCGATCGAAGTAGCGCGGGGCCGGTACCACGGGAATCGATCGGATAGACCCAAAATTACCGGGATTTGTGGGACTGATTGCACCCGCGTCGGTTGCTGCGAGTACACGAGATTTGTCTATGGCGTGGTTGCCGTCGTTTGTGCTGGCAAGTTTCCCGCCGTCGGAATTACCGCCCCCGAATAGTCGAAGCTGTAGTGACATCTATTTACCTACCTGAATTGTGATTTTTACCTGTGGAAGTAAGTTGAGAGAATTTACTCTCGGAAAAACTGAGAAAAATAGCACAGCAAAAGTTACGCTTGCCAGTGCGAGCGCCAGAAATTGCTGCAAGTCAACCCATTGCATCAAACTAATCTGATGTGGGCTTTCATTAGAAGCAGTCGCTACCGTGTTAGAAGTGATTTGAATCTTTGGCTCGAATTCCAGCCCATGCTTGGTCAGCAGCGCTTCCCAAGTTTTAGTTGCCGTGAGTTTTCCGAACTGCCTTGCATCTTCATCAGTCAGCAGACAGTCATAGGCAAGCTGCCGTAAACGGTCTATGCGACGGTTGCCATTGCCAAACCCGACCGCATCAGTATTAAGAGTTGCGATCGACCTCGAAAGGCGATCGTCACGTTGTGTCATATTTATTAGGCTCCAAACGTTGATGGTTAACGGTTTGGGGAAGACCTAGCTACTTCAGTGTTGTCAGCACTGGGTAGTTGGGCATATCAAAACTTCCTTACCTCTAAGAATACAGCTTTATACTGCTACCGCGTCAACAGGCAATTGTAAAGTTTTCGCACGCCCTGGTGTTGAAATTTGAGGGATGCCCTGAAGTTAATCAGGGCGGTAGCTTCCTAATTTCCCGATGTGCTCAGGACTCTTTCATTATCTGTGCCATTCTGCGAGAAATTCTCTCGTGTCGCGGTTGCCACCAAGCTAGATGCCACGCTTTTAGCTCGAGCTCACAGCGGTTTAGTATTCTCGATTCATCATCAATAAAGCGCCGCTTGCCCTCACCGCGTCCGTCCGGCCAAACTTTGAAGCTGTACCAATTACCGCAGCGGTCAAGTTCAATTTTATTCATCCTGAGTTCCCTCTAATATTTTCCTGATTTTCGATACTAGGCCATTAGGTAGCTTGGCTTTAGCGGGTAGCAGAGATTTGAAGAGGCTTAGGAGTTCGCCGGATTTCTCGGTCAAGTCGGGGAATCCTCCGGCAGTGGCTGATTTTTGTTTTAGGTCGGAGAGTTCTGTTTCTACTTCTTCCCGATCGACGCGCTCTTGCGTGAGTCTGGTTTGCAAGATTTTTAAATCCTCTTTCGATTTGTGGATAATAGCGCTGCTAGATTCTAAGAGCTTGGTGTACTCGGATTGAGAGGCTTCTAGCTCATCCCGCAATTTTTGCTTCTCCGATTTGTGTATCCCGATTTCCCAGTCGAGCCTATTTCTATCAGCCTCCAATTCTTTAAAAGATTCTCGCAGCGTGGCATATTCTCGCTTTATCGCATCGTGCCTATCCTCAAACTCATCACGATTAGCCTCAATCATAGCTATCTGAAAATGGGCATCGGCTAGTGCTTCCTCTGGGGTGAATCCATAAATAGCAGCTTGTGCTAAAGCTTCCTCTGGTGTGGTTAGAGCGTGACTAACCGTTTCTATAAACGGAGAGATGTCGCCATGCCGTTGTTCTAGTGTTTCCTTATCATCTGTCTCTACCGTTTCTATAATCGGTGAGACTTGAGGCTTAACCATTTCCATAAGCGGAGTAGCACCATCTGCTAGCGCTTCTAAATAGTCGTTTCGGGATACCCCTACTCTTGCCGCCGTATCCGCTAGCCATTGCCAAGCATCATCAGTCAAGTTCACCGATCGTATTTTGCGGGGTGTCTCGGACTTGGGGGCAAACTTACCCGATATGTTCCGTGCTTTGTTCATTGCCGTTTCCATAAATGGTTGACATCTCTATCTAACCATTTCCATAAGCGGTTGTCAAGGGTTTTGCTAGCCATTTATAGA
>NZ_JAUBVD010000011.1:157377-160395 GCF_036705675.1 Microcoleus sp. AT8-A3 | reverse complement strand
AGAATTGTTTTATAAAAAACAAATCATGCACAAATATGATTTTCTGTCAACTTAATTTAGATGCGTTTACCCTGGCAATTAACCAAACTCCCTATCAGGGATTGAAACTCATCCCGCCCAGTAGGGCTGCCTTTGTTACTGGCCCTAGCCGCAATTAACCAAACTCCCTATCAGGGATTGAAACTTTGCTAATTCCTAACTCGAAGTTACCAATGATTAGCCGCAATTAACCAAACTCCCTATCAGGGATTGAAACTTTAAAAGAAATTAACCCACTTTGAACTAAAAGAAAGCCGCAATTAACCAAACTCCCTATCAGGGATTGAAACTCAGATTTGATACTTTGAATTGCAATTGCTTCAATGTTGCCGCAATTAACCAAACTCCCTATCAGGGATTGAAACTGCCTCTAATTGCGATCGCACTTTTGCCACTTCGATGCCGCAATTAACCAAACTCCCTATCAGGGATTGAAACAAAAATAAATATTACAGGCGCTGCAGCGCTATCGCCGCAATTAACCAAACTCCCTATCAGGGATTGAAACAGAATATTTTCTTACCAAAATCAATGACCGACTGGCCGCAATTAACCAAACTCCCTATCAGGGATTGAAACGACACCCTTGTATCTTGAGTCGCCCCAACAAGGGCCGCAATTAACCAAACTCCCTATCAGGGATTGAAACCGCCAGACTTGCTGTCACAAAGTCTCGGAAGCAAGAAAGCCGCAATTAACCAAACTCCCTATCAGGGATTGAAACGAAGCTGAATGAAGGGATTCTGAATAAGGCTGCGATGGGCCGCAATTAACCAAACTCCCTATCAGGGATTGAAACTTGCTACCCCTTGTTATCACCAAATGAACGGCATGAGGCCGCAATTAACCAAACTCCCTATCAGGGATTGAAACTTTGTCGGTTGCGCCGCGGGCGTCGATGCTTTTTTCCGGCCGCAATTAACCAAACTCCCTATCAGGGATTGAAACGGCTCGGTACAAGGACGGGAATAGGAACCCTGGCCGCAATTAACCAAACTCCCTATCAGGGATTGAAACTTCAAGATATTGATTTGGTATGAATAAATTCGTAATGCCGCAATTAACCAAACTCCCTATCAGGGATTGAAACTGTAGGAAAAACGCCCCGCTCCTGATTTATGCAATCAAGCCGCAATTAACCAAACTCCCTATCAGGGATTGAAACCAAACTGGCTTTTAATCGCTGCTGCTGGCGCTCCAGCTCGCCGCAATTAACCAAACTCCCTATCAGGGATTGAAACGCTGAAGACGATTCTGTATCAAAGGCGATTTCTACTTAGCCGCAATTAACCAAACTCCCTATCAGGGATTGAAACAACCCAGTGAAAAAAGTTAATGGGCGTAGGTTGCGCCGCAATTAACCAAACTCCCTATCAGGGATTGAAACCTGAGAAGCTTCCACACCAACCGCCGGAACCCTCGCCGCAATTAACCAAACTCCCTATCAGGGATTGAAACTTATCTTCCTTGTTGAAAATAAAGAAGCCTTTACCGCCGCAATTAACCAAACTCCCTATCAGGGATTGAAACTTCCGGCAACCATACCTGCACGTCGCCATTTTCCGGCCGCAATTAACCAAACTCCCTATCAGGGATTGAAACTTATAATTTCATCTAGTAACTGTCCCATTGTTACGCCGCAATTAACCAAACTCCCTATCAGGGATTAAAACCTCTGAAAGAGCAAAATACAAATTAAGTCACAACCAACCTAAATCCCATCTTTACTTAAGATGACAGTGACAATTCGGCTTTTCAATCAAAGACTCAACCAAAGCATTCAAAGCAACCGCCGCCAACAATCCGCCGCCAAAAGTTCCCACAGTCGTAATATAAGCAACGCCCGATCGCACTAACCGCCGTTTCGCCACCGGAGAATGACTAAAACCGATCGGCATTCCAACTACCAAAGCCGGTTGCAATTGCCCACACTCGATCGCCTCGCAAACCGCCATCAGCACAGACGGCGCATATCCTATCACCAATATACATCCTTTTTCCAGTTTCAACAACTTATCAAACCACTCACGCTGCTGCCAGAATTCCTGTTCCGCTTCCGCCGCAGCATTGATGTGCGGATCATCAATTAAAGTTGCAATACTTGTTCCCAAATGCGCCAATCTTGTCCCATCCAAAGCCGCAAAAACAGGCGGCACATCAGCCACAATTTGACACTGATTTTTCAAAGCATCCCGCGCCGATTTAATCGCCGTTTCGCTCAACTTCACAAACGGCAGCAGCGAACAATCTCCGCAAGCTAACACCAGTTTAGAAAGCAAGTCTACCTCAATTTCCGAGCGATCGGCCAAATCCGGCAACAAAAGCTGCAACGACTCCCCAAAATCCTCCGGGTGAGTGTGCGCCCCCGCATCCCAACCCTCCCAAAATTGTTCCAACTCATCCCACCCCCCCTCAGTTTCCGCCTGCAACAGCCTTAATTGCGCCAAGGCGTCGGCTTGCACTGCTTGACAAGAAATATCCCGTCCCAGCAATCCTTCCAGCGCCGAAGCCGTTTCTCTGAGGCGAACAATTTGCTGAATAACCGACAGATATTGCCGTTGCAGAGTCGCCATCAGCGCGTCAGGCGAAGCATCCGCGTCAGTTTCTAACAGTTTGCGGATGTGAGACAGTTGAAAGCCTTGCTGCTTGAGTGCCACTATTCTTTGCAGCCTTTGCACATCGCTGCGGGTATACAATCTATAGTTAGAAGTCGATCGTACCGCCGGAGATAGCAGCCCCAAAGCGTGATAATGTCGCACCATCCGAGGGGTAATTGTGCCTTTTACCGCTTCTGTAAGTTGTTTGATTGTCAGGTATTGTTGCATGGGATTTTGGGAATTTTGGGATTGTATATTTGATTCTCGAATTCACCCAGAGTCCGCTGGGGAATCAATTCCCACGCATTCACCCAGAGTCCGCCGGGGAATGAATTCCCCGCCTCATAGCAGAAGTCGGTTAAAACCGACTAAAACATTAAAT
>NZ_JAUBVD010000011.1:135646-157277 GCF_036705675.1 Microcoleus sp. AT8-A3 | reverse complement strand
GACTAAAACATTAAATTCAATTCTCAGCCATCTTCAGTCCTCTTCCAGAGGACTTGCGCTATGAGACAGGGAATTCATTCCCTGTCGGACTGTCGGACTCAACTATTCTTATTGCATGGGATTTTGGGATTTTGATTGTATATTTGATTCTCGAATTCACCCAGAGTCCGCCGGGGATTGAAATCCCCGTCTCATAGCAGAAGTCGGTTAAAACCGACTGAAAGATTAAATTCAATTCTCAACTATCTTCAGTCCTCTTCCAGAGGACTTGCGCTATGAGACAGGGATTTCAATCCCTGTCGGACTGTCGAACTGTCGAACTGTCGGACTGTCGGAATGTCGGACTGTCGGACTCTGGTACTCAACGAGAGGCGAGTTGATCCTGGATTTATTTTGGTTTCACTCTTGACATTGACACTAATGTCAAGGTTTAAGCTACAGGAGTCATTCTACCAAATCAAGCTTTACAAATGACTTCTAATTCTTTGTCAATTTCTCGCATCTCCCAGTTAGCAGAAGAACATCCCGACGCTTTAACAGCCGCCCTGTGCGGAATTTTAGTAATCTTGGGTTCCCTAGCCCTGCAACTCGGCTGGCTGGGTGTAGCCGTGTTAATCTTACCCGCAGCTTATGTTATCGGCGGCTATTCCAGTACCCGCGAAGGCTTAACTACCCTTTTTCAAGAACGCGAATTAGATGTAGATTTGTTAATGATTGTCGCTGCTTTGGGCGCGGCAGGTTTGGGGCTGTGGCGGCAAGAATATCATTTAATTGTTGACGGTGCGGTGTTGATTTTAATCTTTGCAATTAGCGGCGCCCTTGAAGGTTATGCTATGCAGCGGACTGAACGCAGCATCCGCAGTTTGATGAGTTTGACGGCAGATACTGCTAGGGTGGTAATGTACGGCGTGGAACGCGAAGTTGCGATCGACAAATTGGAAATTGGCGATCGCATTTTAGTCAAGCCCGGAGAAATCATCCCCACAGATGCGATAATTATTGAAGGCCACAGTGCGATCGACCAAGCCTCAATTACCGGCGAATCGATGCCCGTGGAAAAAACCAGCGGCGATGAAGTCTATGCAGGTACAATCAACGGTGTCGGCGCGCTGAAACTCGAAGTGCATAAAACTCCAGAAAGCAGCTTGATTCAGCGAGTGATTCGGCTGGTTCAAGAAGCGCAAACAGCAGCGCCACCTTCTCAAATGTTTGTGGAAAAATTCGAGCGCGGTTATGCTAAATTAATTGTCGGTTTAGGCTTGCTGCTGGCAACTTTGCCGCCCTTTGTTTTGGGCTGGAATTGGGAAGAGACAATCTATCGGGCGCTGATTTTCCTAGTAGTCGCGTCCCCCTGCGCGCTGATGGCTTCGATTATGCCCGCGCTGCTTTCAGGAATTGCTAACGGGGCGAGACAGGGAATTTTGTTTAAAAGTGGCGCGCAATTAGAGATGATTGGTAAAGTCAGGGCGATCGCCTTTGACAAAACCGGAACACTCACCACGGGAAAACCCGAAGTTATCCAAATTGTACCAGCAGCCGGATATACTGAAACAGAAGTTCTGCAATTAGCTGCAGCCCTAGAAGCTCATTCCGAACACGCGATCGCCCATGCAATTGTCAGCGCCGCCCAGCAGCAACAGTTACAATTGTCAACCGCTACCGACGTACAAGCAAAAATCGGTCAAGGAATTATCGGCAAAGTCAACAATCAAATCATAGCCATTGGTAAAGCCGAATTTCTCGAAGCAACCTCCGAATTGACTCAAATCAGCCAGCAGTTACAAGCCGAAGGTAAAACAGTTGTTTGGGTGGCAAAAGGCGAGCAACTTTTAGGAATCATTGCAGTAGCAGATACCATCCGCCCCGAAGCAGCAGCAACAGTAAAACACTTGCAAAAATTAGGCGTAGAACATATAATTATGCTAAGCGGCGACAACGAGCAAACAGCTCAACACATCGCCCGCCAATTAGGCATCAAAGAAGTGTACGCCGAACTTTTGCCAGAAGACAAAGTGCAGGCAATAAAACAACTGCAAACCCAGTATCAAACTGTAGCAATGGTAGGAGACGGCATCAACGACGCCCCCGCCCTCGCTCAAGCTTCCGTGGGCATTGCGATGGGAATTTCCGGCAGCGACGTTGCTTTAGAAACTGCTGATATCGTATTAATGGCAGATAAATTAGAGCAACTAGCTAAAGCAATTAGTTTAGGCCGCCGCGCTCAAAAAATTGTCAAACAAAACATAGTTTTTGCACTCAGTTGCATTATACTGTTACTGGCTGCCAATTTTCTCGGAAACATCACCATGCCTTTAGGCGTAATCGGTCATGAAGGGTCTACAGTAATAGTCACATTAAGCGGTTTGCGACTGCTCAGAAATTAGACCAATCGAGACAGAGGAAGAGTGATATCAAACCCGCTCTTCATCGGAATTATTAGTCTCTCTCTTCTCTTCCTCTGCGTTCTCTGCGTTCTCTGCGGTTAAAAAATCCAAATATTAAGAAAAACTACAATTTGTGTTTGCGTCACTCAAAACACGCTACCGTCAAAAGTATAGAATCATACCAAAATCTAAAGTTGCTCGAAACTGCAATAAAAATTAACCTAGAAAAAGTCTAGAAAATGGTATAGAACTGATTGCACCAAGAGCAATAGAAAACAAGTTTTCTGTTGGAGGCTATTATGAACCACAAAGTCCTTGGGGCCACGCGAAACGTTGCAATTGTTGGCCCTTATTTAAGCGGTAAAACCGCACTGCTGGAAAGTTTGCTATCGGTGACAGGGACAATTACCCGCAAAGGAAATGTCAAAGATGGCAACACAATAGGTGATAGTTCGCCGGAAGCGCGCGATCGCAAAATGAGCGTAGAAGTAAACGCCGCCACCGCTGAATATCAAGGCGTCCGCTTCACATTTCTCGACTGTCCGGGCTCGGTAGAATTTGTCCAAGAAACTTACAATGCACTCATCGGTGTGGATGCGGCGATAATTGTTTGCGAACCCGTTGCCGATCGCACTTTAACCCTCGCACCCCTGTTTAAATTTCTCGACGATTGGGAAATTCCCCACCTAGTTTTCATCAACAAGATCGATCGAGCTTACACAGACGAAACTACTTGTGGCACCAACTTCACCGAGGTGATCGACGCGCTCAAATCCGTTTCCAGTAGACCGATCGTACCTCACCAATATCCGATCGGCAAAAACGAACAAATCATCGGTTTTATCGACTTAGTAACCGAACAAGCTTACCACTACCATCCGGGCGCCGCCGCAGATCCCGTCCCGCTTCCAGAACACCTCAAAGCACAAGAAAGCGCAGCGCGGCAGCAAATGCTCGAAGAATTGGCGAATTTTGACGACCATTTACTCGAAGAATTGCTCGAAGAAATCAATCCCGACGCCGAAGAAATTACCCGCGATTTAAAGATGGAATTAGGCGCAGATTTAATTGTGCCAGTATTCATCGGCATCGCCGAACAAGATTTCGGCGTGCGGCCTCTGCTGGAAGCTTTGCTGAGGGAAGCGCCGACACCGGAAACAACAGCCGATCGCCGCGGCATTATACAAAGTGAAAACAAAGTTCTCGCTCAAATCCTCAAAACCTATTACACGCCGCAGGGAGGCAAACTATCGTTAGTGAGAATGTGGCGGGGGACGCTGACAGATGGAGCAAATTTGAACGGCGTTCGAGTTAACGGTTTGTACCGCTTGACCGGCCAGCAAACGCAAAGTTTGCAGTCTGTCAGCGCCGGGGAAATTGTGGCTGTGGGAAGGCTAGAAGGCCTGAAAACAGGCGATGTGCTGGGTTCGGAGGAATTATTGCCAAAAGCCGAAATTATCTCCCCTGTCTACGCACTGGCGATCGTCCCAGAAAAGCGCAACGATGAAGTTAAGCTGAGCTCCGCTTTAGCTAAATTACTAGAAGAAGACCCATCTTTAGTCTGGGAACAGCACGGCGACACTCACGAAATTATACTTTGGGGTCAAGGCGAAATCCACCTGAAAGTAGCCCTAGACAGGTTGCGCCGTAAGTATAACTTGCCGATGGTAACTCACTTACCGCAAGTGCCGTACAAAGAAACCATCCGCAAACCAGCATCTTCCATCCACGGGCGCTACAAACACCAAAGCGGCGGGCACGGACAATTCGGCGACGTGTACCTCGACATTCAACCGCAGCCTCGCGGAGAAGGTTTCACCTTTAGCGACAAAATAGTCGGCGGAGTCGTCCCAAAACAGTACATTCCCGGCGTTGAAGTCGGAGTGCGCGAGTATTTGGATCGCGGCCCGCTGGGTTTCCCCGTGGTAGACGTAGCGGTGACGCTGACGAACGGTTCCTACCATACCGTTGACAGTTCCGAACAAGCTTTCAAGCAAGCAGCGCGTTTGGCGATGCAGGAGGGAATGGCCAAGTGCGAACCGGCCTTGCTGGAGCCGATTGCCAAAGTTGAAATTTGCGCTCCGAACGAGTGTACATCAAAGGTGTTGCAGTTGGTCAGCGGACACCGGGGCCAAATTCTCGGCTACGAAGGTAAAAAAGACTGGAAGGGATGGGATGCAGTTTCTGCTTATTTGCCGATCGCCGAAATGCAGAATTTGATCGTAGAATTGCGATCGCAGACAATGGGAGTAGGATTTTTTAATTGGGAGTTCGATCGACTGCAAGAAGTGCCGGAACCTTTAGCTAAGCGGGTTTTGCAAACGACTGGCGGCAATGGAAACGGTAAAAGTTAAGCTGTAGGGGCGGGTTTCACCAACCATATCGGGAAGAATTGAAAGGATAAATAAACCCGCCCCCGCCCCACGGTCAATCTGAATGTACATTTCGATTTATCGTGGGGAGAGGGCGGGTTTTCGAGATTGTTTGTTTGGGGCGATTATGGTTGGTGGAACCCGCCCCTACCACATCGCAAATTATACGATCGCGAATCAACGAGACATGATATTAGAAAACTCGATAATTCATCCGTGTATCCGTGTCAAAATCCGTGTCGTGCCTTCTTCCTTACCCTAAAAAGAAATAATCAAGTAACCATTCAGGAACTTAGCACCAGTAACAGACTTTCCAGTTAGCGCCGGAGGCAGCAAAATATTGCGCCGCTGATCGCCCGCTTCGATCGTCACTTCCGGCCCCGATTGAATCAATTTAATTTCTTTCTTGTCAAACCCAGGCAAAAACAAACTAACTTGACGCTGTGCAATGTTTATGTTAATCGGTTTAGGAGCTTTTGCGGCCTCCGAAAAATCTGGCAAAGCATCAATTAGCGACTGCCAATTATTGTCACTGTGCGCCGGAACCGAAACAGCCGTCAAAGGATCAAACTCGGCAGTAATAGCTTCTGTAACCGGTGCTTGATTAACAATGACACCGCCCACAGTCAAACTAACTTGTTGAGAACTTCCCCAAAGATAGCGGGCAGTTGCGATCGCGCTTGCATCCCCAGTCGTCACCAAAAAAGCCGCCGTGCGGTTCGGATCTGCCAGCGCTTCCTTACCCTTATCCAAAAGATTATCGACTTGCTTAGTAGATTGAAAAGCATTGTCTCCCGACATATCCACCGTCAACACGGTACTCACAACCGGTTGAATAAAAGGTGAAAGCGCTTTACCCAAATCCGAATCTACCAAAGCTTGACGGAACCTGCGGATGTACCAACTCAGAATTTCCGGCATTCCCAGCATCCGCAGCGTATCCATGCCACCATTGCCGTCATAAACAATTACATCGTATTGTTTGCTGTCGTCGTATTCCCGAAGTTCGTTCAACGCCAGCGCGCTGTCCATTCCCGGTAACACCCCTAATTCTTGACCGTAAATCTGCTTGAAAAACGGAGTGCGGACATATTGAGCTTCTAGTTGTTTAATTTCGTCCCACCTGCGTTCTAGCAGTGGCGCGCTTTGCACCTGAACTGCTTTGAGGTTGGGGGCGATTTCCTGGGGGTTGAGAGTCAGGGGAGTCCCTAGCAGAATACCCAATGCAGGGCCCGGATCTTGGCCGAGCAGCAGAACTCGCTTGCCTTGAGCCGCGTATTTTTTAGCTGTTGCGATCGCGATCGTACTGCGGCCAGTGCCGCCTTTGCCCAAAAATGTCAAAATCAAAGCCATTTTCTGTTCTCACTGCCAAAGCTTACTCTTTAACATTTAAGCGCAACCTTCAGCCAGAGTGGGGGAGGGGGAGAGTGAAGGAAGAGGAGAGTCGGCGAGTGGGAGAGTGGGAGAGGGGGAGAGTAGGAGACGAAAGGAAACACAGTTAAATTCAATCCGTGTATCCGTGTCCGAATCCGTGTCGTGCCCCCTCTTCCTTCTACATCTGTTAAACGGGTTCTAGCTCATCTTCAAAAAACCAAGTCGCAAAACCGTCAAACTTGACAACCACACCTACTCCGCTACCGTCAACCATTCTGAATCCGTCAACAGTGCCTACTGGATTCTCCTTTATCTTGCCCACCATATTTGCAGGTATCCGATCTCTGAGACGGCGCACCTTCACTCTCTGACCTACTTCTATTGCCACTGAAATTGTTCTCCTGCTCTATATAACCTATATACAACCGTTTATTTTACAGTTTGGCGTCTACTTCTCAACAGCAACGCCAGCAGGCGATCGCTCCCGATGATTTTCCATCGAAATTTCCACCAACTTTCCCTAAAAGACGGTATTCTAGTCGGAGTTGGTCGATCGTCTACCCTGATTCGCTTGGGTTTGCTTCATAATGTTCCACAGCGGCAAGCTCCACTGTCAGAGGCTGTTCACCACTTAGATAATTATTTTTTATCGCTTCGCAAAAACCATCTTTTTATTAATTGCCACAACTACAGAATTTATCCCCAATTAGTCATCCTTCCGGCAGAAGCCAAAAGGCATTCACAAGCAGTAATTAATTTTATCTTTGCTATATATAAATCTCCCCTCTCTCACGTTGAAAACGGCTAAAGTAGATGCTGCCAAGCACTTTGACTAGGGTTTGCTAATTTTCCCTAAGCTCATATTTTAGTAAAGTGCCATGTTGTAACAGTTTACTAAAATATGAACATAAAAAAAGTTTTAATGCTAAACTTTCAGGCTGATAAAGTTTATTTTTACTGCTGTGTTACGGCATAAAAAATGGAACGATTTCCGGATGTATGCCGTCTGATAGAGGAAAGGAAGTCGAGGAACTTCAATATGACAAAATTGAAATTATGAATAAAATGTTTACGTGTGGGCGATCGACCAAAATTCCGCTCCTAAGTTTGTCCTTGGCTGTGCTGGCGAGTCTGTCGCCCTTTCGCGGGACGATCGCCAGTCCGCCCTCTCCATCCCCCAAACAGCCCTCGAACCCTACTAAAATTGTCTCAGTCGATCGACCGCCAGCATTGCCAACCGCCTCAAAATCTCCAACAAATCCGGCAACCGTGGCGGCGAATCCATCCCCAGCAGACACGATAAACGCCCAGGGAACAGCGGCCGCGCGATCGCTCGAAATAGAAGAAATCCGCGGTACAGTAAGCTTTAAAGGCCGGCCAGCGGTCGTGGGCGATCGGCTACTCGCCCCCGGAGACGAAATCATCACCGGCCCCAATTCCACAGCCCGTTTAGGCATCGACAACAACATCGGCACCGTGGAAGTTGCCGAAAAAACCACACTCAGAATATCCGATTTGTCAAGCCGTGCAGGCGGCGAAAAAAGCACAGCCATTTTTGTCAGCAGGGGGCGAGTCAGGTTGTCGATCGGCAAAACTGCTGCTGCAACTCCCGCAGCCACCACCTCAACAATTATCCCGCCGAACCAAATAGCCGCCCTCAATACCTTCAGCGGACTCGGCAAATCCAGTCAAATTGCCCAACAAACCCGTTCTGCCAGAACCGCCCCAATCAGGGTTGAAACCCCAGAAGGCGTTGCCGGAGTCCGCGGCACATCCTTTGGCGTCAGCGTCGGCGGTGGCAAAACCGCAGTCGAAACTATTGAAGGTGCCGTCGTAGTATCCGGCAGCGCCGACTCGGAAGTAATTGTCAACAGTGGCAACTCCACGACAATTTTCCCTCAAACCTCCCCCGTGGCGCCCTCAGCCAGCCCTCGCCTAGCTAAACTCAAAGTCCGCAGTTTATTGAGAGTCAGCGGCAATATCTATCGCCTCAGCGGTCAAATTAACCCGATCGACACAGTTTATGTCAACAACGAAGAAATTAAGATCGATCGAAAAGGCAACTTCAAGATCCAAGGAATTTTACCTCCAAGCCGCCGCCTCGAAATCGTAGTGCGAGGCCCGTCAGTCACAGAAAGGCATTACAGCTTCGCAGTTCGCTAAACAACCTATCGTCGCGAGTAATCTACGCGGGCCGTCTCTGAGGACTTGAATTATATCTAAGATGTTGCACCATTCTCAATAAGCCCTAGGGGCGGGTTCGCCAACAGCCTTAAAGCTTGCAAATAGGTTCTATAAACCCGCCCGACCCCACGAAAAAGCCTGTTCTTGACAATGGTGCAAGATGTGAGTTAGATCCTAAGTCGTATCAGGGTTGATTATTTTGTGTAGGTGCGAAGCATTTTGCCATGAATCTCGGTAGTCAAAATAAAGATATTTTGCCCCCACCCTTCGCCCTTACGTTATTGTAAAACTTCATGACAATTCCCGCATCCAGGATACCCGCCACGTGATTCATCCGTCCAAAAATAAAAAACCTGTATCCGATAAAGGAGCCCCCGAATTTATCTCGCGCAAGTCAATCTAAAATCTAAAATCTAAAATCTAAAATCGATTGACTCCCACTCCTCTCGAAATTGTGACTCGAATGTCAATGATTGCGTCAAATTAATTGCATGAAGTTCAAAAAATGGATCGATCATCTCAAACAAAATAAACTGCTCGGCCTGCAGCAACATATAACCACAAATCCTCCCTGGATCACAGGGGGATTAGTAGGTATACTGTCTGTAGCCATGCTGCAAGTGGGAATGTGGAAACCCCTTGAATATTTGGGGTACAAAACCCTATTTCAAATTCGAGAATCGGGAATTTTGCCAAATCCCGGATGGGATCAGAGAATTGCGGTAATTGCGATCGAACGGCATTCCTTGCAAGAATACGGTCAATTTCCTTGGCCTCGCAACCGCTACGCCCAACTGCTAGAAGCACTGAAAAAATCTCCCCCCACAGCCGTTGGTTTTGACATTCTTTTCCTCGATCCAAGTCCGAAAGATGATATTTTAGCCGCTGCAATCGCCACCAACGGCAAAGTTGTACTCGCTAAAACCACCAAAGAAGAACCCGTAGCATCTTTAAAAGCAGCCGCCGCAGGTGTCGGCCACATCGGCCAGGAACCCGATAGCGACGGTATTAGCCGCGAGTCAAAAATCTTTCTCAACGGGATTCCTAATTTCGGTTTAGCAATGACTCACAGGTACAATGCTGCTAATCCCCAAGATCCAGTATTGCTCCCACAGTCCAAAAATAAGCAGCCAAAAAAAGTCTGGGTTAACTGGCCGGGGCAAACAGAAAATCTACCTACCTATGCTTTTGTTGATGTCGTAGAAGGTAGAATTCCAGCAGATTCTCTGACTAATAAGTTAGTTTTAGTGGGCATAGTTGCTACCGGTTTCGATCCGATATCTTCACCTCTCAACAAGACTACGGCTGGGGTTTATTTATATGCAGCGTTGATTGACAATTTGCTCAATCAACGCTTGCTCCAGCGGCTGCCGGTACTCGTAGAAATTTTGTTATTGTTGGGTATTGGCCCGCTTACCGCTTTGGTTCTGGGCAACCGAGGTGTTAAAGAGAGAATTGCGATCGCTCTCGGTTTGCCTATAATTTGGATTGGGGCTGCCGCTTTGTTATTTGGCTTCTTTTTTTGGTGGGTTCCGATTGCCGCACCTATCGGCACTCTCATTTTATCTAGCACTGCTTTGCAACTTCGGGAACAGTACGAAAAGCAGCAGTTGATGAGGTTATTTGAAAAGCACGTCGATCCAGAGACTGCTCAGCTTATTTGGCAACGCAAAGCTGAGATATTTGAACAGGGAGAACTCGAACCTCAAGAACTTACAGCAACGGTGCTGTTTATGGATATTCGTAGTTTTACTTCAATTTCAGAAAAAATGCCACCGCGGGATTTGCTCACCTGGCTGAACAATTATTTGGAAGCGATGACTAACTGTATTATGGATCACGGTGGCGTTGTAGATAAATACATCGGTGATGCAATTATGGCAGTTTTTGGAGTGCCTTTTTGCCATAGCGAATATGCAGAAATTCAACAAGATGCTTTGAATGCAGTTGCGGCTTGTATTGCGATGCACGAACGGCTGCACCAACTGAATCAGCAGCTTAGAAGTGAACGCAAACCTTTAATTAAGTTTGGCATCGGTTTGCATACCGGACAGTTAGTTGCTGGTAGCGTGGGCGGTTCCCGGCGTTTGAATTATTCTGTGATCGGCGATGCTGTCAACATTGCTGCTAGATTGGAGGCGATGAATAAGGAAATTGTTTCTGACAGTCCTTTTAATTTGTTGGTGACGGCGAGGACTTTTGCTTATGTGCGCGATCGCTACGAAGGCAAAAAAGTAGGATCGATTCAATTGCGCGGCAAAAAAGAAGAGACTGTGGTTTATGCTATTTTGGGCGAAAAACATTAGTCAGTTGTCAGTTGTCAGTTGTCAGTTGTCAGTTGTCAGTTGGGAAAATTACCTTTTTCCCAATTCCCCATTAGACATTCCCAATTCCCAATTCCCCGTTCCTAATGACTGCGGACTAAGCTGTCGCGCATTTAATTGGGATAGTTATGTTAGTAAAAATCTTGTGGGGTGGGCATCTTGCCTGCCCTAAAAGTGAAAATTAAATGTAGTATAGCTTACTGACCAATCTAATCAAATACGCTTAGCCGCAAAGTTTTAGCTATTTTTTCTAACAGAAATAAGCCACCGATAGAATTTCCGTCTTTATCCAGGGGCGGACTGTAAAAGCCGATCGCCCCCTGGCCCGGAATTACCGACACCAAAGCCCCGCTAACTCCCGACTTGGCCGGCAACCCCACCCGCAGCGCAAAACGGCCCGATGCTTCATACAAACCGCAAGTTGCCATCAGCGCTTTGACACTACGGCAGTTTTCCCCCATTGCTCGATCGCCGCTATTTACCAAAACCATCCCCAGCTTAGCTAAATCCTCCACATTTCCCGACAAACAGCAGATGCGATTGTAGGTTTCTAAAGCAATTTCGGGATTTTGAATGTAACCCGATTCTACCATTTTCAAGGCGAGATTCCAATTGTTTTGATTCGGATTTTTCTTCACTGAATCGAGCATTAACTCGTCAACAAATAACTGACTGTTTGCCTGTTGATTCAGCCAAGTTCGCAAGTTTTGACAGCGGGACACAGCATTTTGACCGGGAATCAAAGACGCTAGGGCGATCGCCCCGCTATTAATCATCGGGTTTCTCGGCTTCCCTTGGTCTATTTCGAGTTGAGTTAAAGAATTGAAAGGCAGTTCCGAAGGCTCACACCCAACGCAGTCAAAAACCGTTTTTTCGCCCAATTCGCACAGCAAATAAAGCAGCACAAAAGGCTTGACTACACTCATCAGCGGGAATGTGTGAGCAATGCTACCCCAGCTCACAATTTGCGCGTCAATTGCCCGAATTTGCACGGCAAACCCTTGTCTGTCGGCTTGCGCTATGAGAGGTATGTACGCAGGGATTTGACCCGATTTACTGCGATTAATTGCCTCTTTTGCCCAAACTGCCAGTTGTTCCGGTTCCAAGGAAGATAGTTGGCTGGTGGATATTTTCACTCTCGATTATTTCGATCATTTTAAATTTTAGATTGCCATTCCTGGCGCGATATTGAGCCAGAAACCCCGTTTATTAACCGAATTGCGTCACTTGGGGCCGCTCCGGGAAGAAACTGGGTTTCTTCGGGGATCTCAACCAAGCTCGAACTTCAGGCTAGTCAACTACCCAGCATCAAGCGGAGTACCGCCGGAGATGTGGGCTTGTATCTGAACTCCACCGCAATTCCGAGAACCTTTGCAGAATCTCAGCTTTAGTTTCACCGCCCGACACATTAGGGGATGCTGACAAGCTCCCCGTACTCGTCCAGTCCTGCCGAACGAGCAACGTTCTCATGGCAATATTTCGCGCACCCACCAAATCAGCATGAAGCTCATGCCCGCAACACTCGCAACGAAACAATAGTCCTTTTTTAGGTCTATTGCCGGCCGAAGTGTGTCCACATTTTGGACAGCTTTGCGAGGTATAATTAGCTGGAACTTTAGTAGCTAAAGAGCCGTTCAAATTAGCTTTGTAGTCAATATAGCCGTGCAGTTCGGCAAACGACCATTTAGCTTTGTTTCGATTAGCTTTTCGCTGTTTTTTGCTAACCTTTTTACCAGACTTGGACTTGGTTCTATCCCGAATTCCGGTTAGGTTTTCCAGTCCAATTAAAGTATTAGGCTTTGCAATATCCTTGCTGATTTGGTGGTTCACGTCAGCGATAAACCGTCTTTCTCTTCCCGACAAAGCAATTAGTCTGCGCTTTGCCGAACGAGTGTCTTTACGCTGAAGAGTTTGTCTAGCTTTATGATAGCGGTTGGCTTTATGTCTAGCTTCTGAACCTGAGTAGAAATTAGACTTGTTTTGTAAGTCTGTTTCTACGGCTAAGTAGCGCATCCCCACGTCAACGCCAGAAACTCTAGTTATTTTCAGTGGGTCGAGTTCAGGGGTTTCTACCTCAATACTTACCATCAAATAGTAAACCTTAGAGGAACGCTGATAGACAATTTTAGCTGCTCCAACTTTGGAACCATTCGCAATGAAATCCAGATGCTTGTTGTAGCCATCATACGAGACTACTATTCGACCAGTCAGGGTAATAATACTCACCTTCTGCTCGGATTTAAACGAGTAGTCACGCTGATAATTCAAGGTACAGGTTCGAGAGATATACTTAGGGGGTTGGTCTAGTCCTTTGTACCGTTTCTTGGTGTACCCTTTAGCGATAGCATCGTTAGATTGTTTTACCTTAGTCCAGAGAGTTTTATACGTTGCCGAAACTTGTCTCGGTACATTGCAAGCCATCTGAGCGCCAAGTCCAAATCGAACTCGCAATTCATTGTAGACAGCCTTTTGTAACGAGAGCACCATTGCTGGTTTTGTTCGCATCAAAAGCAACTTGTGAAGTATGATTCAAGGCATCGCGATAAGCCAAGGTAGTCTGAGATACCAAAGCTTTTTGCTCGGCATTCAGGTTTAGTTTTAGCTTGGCGGTGATTATTTGAGGCATTACTTTCACGAACTATGACAAAATTCAATCTCGTGAACATACAAAAAGCAAGTGGTGTAGCAAAATAATTTGTTCGCTCATCGACCGCCCCTCGCCTTCCAACACCTAAAGTCGTTGGTTTAGTTCGGGGCGGTTCTCTTCACTCACGCAAATTCCTCCCGACGCTCACCTGGGTACAGGTAGAGCGCGGGACTCCTTTTGATTTAGTTGACGTTTCTGTCCGCCGGGAGCAAATAAATTTTTCATAAAAAACCTGTACTTTGCATAAAAATCTCCCTTTCACCCGGATATATAAGTAGCAGCTTCAAGGCAAGGCTGCTATCTAAAACAAACCAGCACTAGCTGGAAATGCCTTCAGATTCTTATGTTTAAGCCCCAGCAAGGGGCGGGGTGCATATTTAACTTAATTCTTTCAGAGTTCGCGAAATCCTGTCCGGAAAACCCCCGAACCTTTAAGAATGTACTATCCAACCGGATTCACCAAAACCAGGATAAAAAAATGGCAGACGAACCGAAAGCTGAAGCACCAAAGCCCGCTCCCATGATTTTTAAGGGTGTGTGCAAGGAGGGAGTTCTCAAAGGCAAAGAAATTGAAGGCAAACTAGATATCAAAGTCAACGTCGAATCTGTAACAACCCCAGAAGCACCGCCCAAAAAATCCGAGTGGGAGCCAGTTATCTTTTGGGTATTGTTTGCATTCATGGCAAACTTGATTGTCGGCGATCCCGCCGGAATGAGAAAAAAATACAGCTCCCCACAAAGGTCTCATTCTCATCAGATGTTAAACCAATCTGGGGAGCAGTCGCTGTTGCCTAAGAAAAACACCAGCAACTTGCCACTTTAGGCCCTGGGAGCCTGCCAGCCACGCAAATAGTAATAGAAAGACCCGAAATATTCATCGAATACTCGTGTCGTAGTTACCAAAGCTTCTGCACTAGGCAGAAAATCTCCCGCGTCTAAGCGGAGTCTGGATTTCCCTCCTGCCGTGGGTTGAAAAGTGTAGAAGTCGGTAGCCCTAGGAATCACCTGGATTCCCATATTCGCAAAAGCGAGGCTGGCACGGCGCATCTGAATCGCAGATGTTACCAGGATTACTTTGCGCGGGGCGCCACGGCTGTCGAGTATCTTTCTCACTTCTTCGGCGCTGGTGCGTATGTTGCTGCCGTTATCGTCGAGAACGATACTGCTGCGCGGCACGCCCATGTTGTTTGCCAGCAAAGTCTCGATATCCTTCGCTTCCCCAACATAACCCTCCAACTCTGGTCTGGGGCCAGCGGTAACGATGACCATCGGTGCCACTTTTTGGCGGTACAAAACGGCAGCATAGGGCAGGCGATTACCTGTATCTGTCAGTTGAATCGCTACTCGGTTGGGGATGTGAGGCTGAGTGGTTCCCTTGCCTAGGAGAACTATCGCCGCTGCAGTTTCATCGCAGCAAGCTGTGCGGACGGCAGCAGCGGCGTCCCGTTCTGCTTGGTCGGCGAACCAGTAAGCGACAACTGGCATACTCGAAAGGATCAAAACTAGCAGGGCTGCCAGGATCATTCTCGGCGCCGGGTTGCGGATGCCCCCGTTCGTGATCAGCGCCGACGCAATCACCAGCAGAGTGATGGAAAAACCCAACGGCTTAAAGAAGAAGGCTATGAGCCCGAAAATCGCTGCTCCGACTGGTGTGTCTGGCGCAAAAAAAGCCAGGAACAAAAGGCTGATCAGCAGCAAAACGCGCAGTCGGTCTAATAACGGATTGTCTTTACCTCCTGATTGATCCCACCACGATTTGATCAGTGAGAACAGGAGGAATAGAAATAGAATGCGAGCTAACAGTTCTGGCATCTTGCAATATTCTGTGTCTTCATAAATTAGTACGGAAGTGTGGAAACGAGCGCAAATTTAGCTGCGGGAGGAAATACGGGCATCGGTGGGTTTTTAACTTTCGCGAATAACGCAGTCCGATCGCATTTATCCTGATGCTCGATTCCGGTCAGCTATCAACTATTGGTTGCAGGGTGTAAGCCCGCTACTTCCAGTCACAGATTGCTGACAGTTAATTGGTAATTGATAACTGGTAATGGTTGATTGGTAATTGGTAATGGATCGAACACGCCCCAGGTGGAATTGACAATTCAAGCCTGCTTTGTTCTGCCTACTTTTTTCCCCATTACCTGTTACCGATTCACCAATCCCAATTTATCGGCGCTTCAGTTGATTCCGAATTGCCTGCGTTACCGTTTGAATTACTTTAACACGAGCATAATACTTGTTATTGGCCGCAATTAGCGTCCAGGGAGCAGCCGGCGTGCTGGTGCGCTGAATCATTTGATTCACCGCTACTTCATAATAATTCCACTTTTCCCGATTCCGCCAATCTTCTTCGGTGAGTTTGTATTGTTTAAATGGATTGTTTTGCCGCTCTGTAAACCGCTTTAGTTGCTCGTCAGGACTGATGTGCAGCCAGAATTTAACTAAGACACAACCGAAACTGGTGAGTTGCTCCTCAAATTCGTTGATTTCCTGATAAGCTCTGCGCCATTCGGGTTCGGTGGCAAATCCTTCGACTCGCTCGACCAGCACTCTACCATACCAACTACGATCGCAAATGCCGATCTTACCAGCCGTTGGCAGCCGCTGCCAGAACCGCCAGAGGTAGTGATGCGCTTTTTCTTCGTCTGTCGGCACCCCAAAGGCATTAGCGATGTAACTGCGGGGGTCTAGGATGTCCGTCAAGCGTTTGATGGCTCCTCCTTTGCCGGCGGCGTCCCAACCTTCAAACAACACTAATACGGGGATTTCCTCTTCGTAGATGCTTTGTTGCAGTTTGCCAAAACGGGTTTGTTCCTCGCGCAGTTGCTGTTTGTATTCGTCGGGCGACAGCGATTGAGTTAAATCTACTTGGGCCAGCAAGTCGGGTTCGGTGGGTTGCAAGCTTTCTTGAGGTGGCAATTTCACGGGTGCAGATTGCATCGGCAGTCTGTCCAATGCTTCTGTAATTGTCGCTGCCATTTGCGTTAAAACTTTGACTCTCGCCCACCGTTGACAATCGCCTTCTACTAGCGTCCAAGGTGAGGGGCCCGTGCCGGTTTGGGCTACCATTTCTTCGGCAAAAGTTGTGTATTCTTCGTATTTTTTGGCTTGTTTCCAATCTTCGGGTCGCACTCGCCAAGCTTGTAATGCGTCATCTTCTAGTTTTTTGAGCCGATGCTTGAGTTCTTTTTTGCTCAGGTGAATCCAAAATTTGGCAATTGCGGCGCCGTCATCAACCATCTGCCGCTCGAAGGCGTTGATTTGCCTGATGGCTGTCGGTACTTCTGCGTCGGAGACTCGATCGAACAACCGGTCTTCTAAAACATGAGTGTACCAACTGTGGTAGAAAAAACCAATTTTGCCGCGGGCAGGAAGTTTCTGCCAAAACCGCCATAGGAAAGGATAGCCCCTTTCTGCATCTGACGGCGGCCAAATCGGGTGGACGGCAAACCCGCGCGGGTCCATGTACCCCACCATTTTTTTGACCAGCGCGCCTTTACCGGCGGCGGCCCAACCTTCGAGGACGATGATTGCGGGCAATTTTTTTTCTCTGCAGGCCAGTTGGAGCGATCGCAACTGCTGCATTAAAATTTCTATCTTGGCATCATAGGTTTCTTTATCCAGGGAAATATCTAAATCGAGGTTGTCGAGCATATTTACCTCCTATTAATCTGTAAAAAACAGTTTAACGTTAGTTTAACGTTTGGATAAAATTAAATCCTCAATTCAGGGGAAAACGTTATAAAAATTACAGTTACGGCTGGTTAAAAGCCGATCGCTCCTGCAATCAAATGCCAGCCTCGTTAATACTAGCAAGATTCCCTCGATTTCCAACTTGCAAAAAAAAACAGCTCAGGTTATAGTTGAAATAGGGAACTTTTAAATAAGTTCAACTTCTCCCCTCCCCCGATCGGGCGACGTAACAGGAGGAGCCCAAAATCCCTGAAAAAGGATTTATTGTAAAACAGAGCAAAAGTAAAAATCAACGACCCAGTGGGGGTGACAACTTCTTTACTTAGCTGTAGAAACTTTATTCAAACAATAGTAGTTACTTAAGCACCAAGCTTGGTAACGAAAGAGAGCGCGACTCATCGACATCCGACCATAAACTCACATACAAAACTAGCCCAAAAAGGCAAACCAATTTTTATGATTGCGCTATAAGATAAAACCTGAAAGCCTGGGTGATATAAACAGGTTTCTGAGTTTTATCGACACCATTCTCAAATACTAAAAACAGTTGAGTTGCGGGTTCGCGAACCCGCCCCACAAGAACATTTATTTCTTGTGGAACAGGCCGGAGTGCCTGTTACTGACATTTGTCCAAAATGTCGGAATTACTGTACTTGTTTGCCAATACCAACTAAGAGGAACAGTCCGAAATTACGGATTGCAAGTTTTTTATGAATATCCTGACAACACGCTCCTACAAGGACGAAACTGACTGGTGCGCGATCGCAAATTTGATCGATGCTTGCGAAGCAGTGGATAGACTCGGCGAAGAAGTCTCTGCAACTGAACTCAAGCTAATACTTGATGCCCCCAAACTCGACCAAGCCCGTGACGTGCAGTTGTGGGAAGATGGTAATTACAAACTGATCGGTTTGTCACTCCTAGATATGCCCGATTCCCCGAATGAAATAGACGCTTCTCTCTGGTTTTACGTGCATCCAAATGTCCGTAGCGAAGGTTTAGAAAAAGACATAATTAAGTGGGGAGAAAAGCGGCTGGGCGAAGTAGGAAAAGAACGCAATTTGCCGGCAAAATTGCGTACCTACAGCCGGGAGGACAAAACCGATGAGATGCGGCTATTAGAGAAACAGGGCTTTGAGGTCGATCGCTATTTTTGGACAATGGCCCGATCCCTCGCCGAACCCATACCCACACCCGAATTTCCCGCAGATTTTGCACTGACACACGTATCAGGAGAACAAGACATCCAACCTTGGGTAGAGATGTTCAACCAATCATTTATCGATCACTGGAATCACCACGATTTAAGTGCGGAAACCGTGCGTTATTGGATGCAAGACGCCAATTATCAGCCGGAATTAGACTTGATTGCTGTTTCGGGCGAGCGCAAATTTGCAGCTTTCTGCGACTGTCAAATCAAACCCCAAAAAAACCCCCGCAGCGGCACAAAAGACGGTTGGATTGAATTGTTGGGTACGCGGCGCGAGTTTCGGAAAATGGGTTTAGGAAAAGCGATGCTGTTAGCTGGTTTGCATAAGTTGAAAGCAGCGGGTGCAAACACAGCTAAACTCAGCGTCGATGCTGACAGTTTGACAGGGGCGACAAAGCTTTACAAATCAGTCGGTTTCCGCCCGATGGAAACTTGGATAGAGTGGGCTAAGACAGTGTAAATTCGTTAGGGTGGTCAGAAACCGGGTTTTTGCGAAAATACTGCGTTAGAGCCTGTAGATTCGGTAAAAAACCCGGTTTCTTGGGTTTTGATGCGATCGCCCTTTTGGATCGAATGGGCGATCGTACTTTTATTATGTCGCGCACATTATGCTAGGATTAACTGATCAAAAATCATCCTAATTTCTATGACGCGATTCATTCACGATCGCTTTGCTAAAGAATACCTAGAAGAACTGCTTTCACCCATCGGAACAGTTAAGGTAGGTCGCGATGTGACTTCGGAAGTCCGAGAAATCGATGTTTATTTCACTCCAGGTACCGCAATTCCCGAATACTCATCAAGCCTGGGATTGTTGGGAAAAATGGCTGACACAACTGCAATTTTTGAACCGTTTCGCAATCCGGTAACTGTCAGCGAAGTCTTGAGCTGCATGAGTAAGTTATGGGATTTGCGAGGTGAATTGGAGCGGCAGGCGAGAAGAGAAAATACTCGCTATGATGAGGATCTGTTGCCCCGAATGTGGATTTTGACACCCACAGCATCGAAAGCGCTGGTGGAGGGTTTTGGTGGGATACCAAACCCTGAGAATTGGATCGAGGGAATCTATTTTTTCCCGGAGCACTGGCGAGCAGCAATTGTGGCGATTCACCAGTTGCCAGAAATCCCAGAAACCCTGTGGTTGAGGATTTTGGGGAAAGGGAAAGTACAGCAAAGGGCGATCGGGCAATTGAGTGCTTTAGCAACGGACGATCCGTTACGGATTATTGCGCTAGAATTATTGTATCGTCTACAGTCACATTTAGTAGTCGAAACCCAACAGGAACCTGAGCCAGAAGAGCGGGAGTTAATTATGGCGATTGCACCACTTTTTCAACAACAAATACAAGCAGCACAGCAACAAGCTAGAGAAGAAGGACTAGAACGAGGACTAGAACGAGGACTAGAACGAGGACTAGAACGAGGACTAGAACAAGGACTAGAACGAGGCAGACAAGAACAGCAACGCTTAATCTTAGAAAATTTTCTGCGAGTTAGATTTGGAGAATTAAGTCAGAGAATGACAGTGTTTTTATCTCCAATATCCAAGTTGCCTGCTGCGGAATTTACAGTGTTGTTGCTGGCAATATCGATGCTAACAGTTGATGAAGAAGGGCGGGAACAAGCTGTAAGATTATTGGCAGAAAATGTCTTGAGAATGTACCAAAATGAATTGGATGATATTCTGCCTACAGCCATTACCAATTTACTAGCATTGCCTGTGGCAGAATTGACATTGTTGGTAGAACAACTGCCGCAGTTATCGGCTGATGGAGTGAGGGAAAGGTTCGGGAAAATTCCTGAATAAACCTGTTGGAGTAGCTATAGAGTGCGATCGCCCTTTTGGATCGAATGGGCGATCGTACTTTTCTTGATTTCCTAAATCAACCGGAAATTAGCCGATGTAATCGCATTGGCACTCACTCCAATCATCACACCTAACTCCTCTCCTGTCAAGACATTTTTGATGAGAGTTCCCTGAGTATTTTGAGTGATTGCTAACTGACCAAAACTCAAACCTCCGCTTAATCCAATCAAGTCTTGACCCAGGGTAAAATCAGCGATGATATCAAATCCTTGACCAGTTGTTAAGGCAAAGATATCGTTGCCGCTACCGCCAATCAAACTATCATTGCCCATGCCTCCATCAAGCAAATCGGAGCCTTTGCCCCCAGTGAGAGTATCGTTATCGGCGCCTCCGTAAAGAGTATCATTTCCTTCACATCCTCCCAGGATATCTGCTGCTTCGTCACCGTTGATTAAATCATTACCTTCACCGCCGCAGCTCGGCTCAGAAACTAACAGCCAAACAGGGAGGCGAAAGCCTCCCTGTGATGAATTAGCGTATAGTGTCTTCGCCAGCAATCTTACAAGAAAGAGCTACTATTAAGAGCCGTTGGATTCAGATTATAAAGCACTCCCAAGTAGTTATTACCCGATTTAATCAGCGTTGATGCTACAGCATTTGTACCATCTAAGATGACATTAACTGACTCAAAAGTTAGTTGACTGAAAGTGGCACCAATCAACTTGATTTTATCGTCCGAAGTGAAGTCAGTAATCACATCAGCTTGAGAAGGGTTAGTAGCAGTATGTTGTAATACAAAGGTATCCTTTCCTGCACCACCGGTTAGTACATCGAAACCTCGATCGCCCCACAATGCATCATCCCCATTTCCACCAATCAAGACATCATTGTCCTTACCACCGCGTAAGAGATCATTACCCTCGCCACCAGTGAGAGTATCATTGCCATTATTTGCACTCAAGAAGTCATTCCCATTACCACCAGACAATTGATCAGATTTTTTCCCCCCAAACAAGTTATCGTTACCATTACCGCCATCAATGGTATCAGCGCCTTCGTTACCATAGATGGTGTCATTATCGCCACTTCCCGTCAAGTTATCATTACCTGATAACCCGAATATAGGTTGACCAAAGGCTGATTGTGGGATACTGGTGTCATCATTATCAGTCAGTAGATATTGGTTATCTACCACTTGATTTTGTGGGAAATTAGTTGGTTCGCCGCGATCAATATTATTGAATGGTGGTGTGTTAATTACGATCGCCGTGGGTGTCGGTGTTGGTGTTACTGATGGTGTTGGTGTTGGTGTTACTGATGGTGTTGGTGTTGGTGTTACTGATGGTGTTGGTGTTGGTGTTACTGATGGTATTACCGTTGGTGCTGGTATTACCCTTGGTGTTCCCGATGAAGTCGGTGTTGCCGATGAAGTCGGTGTTGCCGATGAAGTCGGTGTTGCCGATGAAGTCGGTGTTGCCGATGAAGTCGGTGTTACCGTTGGTGCGGGTGTATTGACATTAACTTGGAAGACATCACTGATTGAGGCTTTCCCATCAGACGCACTGACTTTTACCTTCAAATTCCCCAGATCCGCCGTTGCAGGTGTGCCACCAAAGATGCCTGTTGCGGGGTCAAA
>NZ_JAUBVD010000011.1:133235-135546 GCF_036705675.1 Microcoleus sp. AT8-A3 | reverse complement strand
ATTGAATGCTGTGTTCACCGTAACTGATTGATCGGTAATTGCACTAGCTACGACAGGAGCAGTATTCGGTTTATCGGATACCGATAACAGGAAGGTATTGCTGATAGCAGCTTTCCCATCAGAAGCACTGACTTTTACCTTCAAATTCCCCAGATCCGCCGTTGCAGGTGTGCCACCAAAGATGCCTGTTGCGGCATTAAATGTTAACCAAGCCGGTAAAGCGGTTCCATCTTCTTTCGTTGCTGTGTAAGTTAAAGGATCTTTTTCAGCATCGGTAAATGTACCCGTTGGTACTGTGTAATTGAATGCTGTGTTCACCGTAACTGATTGATCGGTAATTGCACTAGCTACGACAGGAGCAGTATTCGGTTTATCGGTAATCGTCAAGATGAAGGTATTGCTAGTAGCAGCTTTCCCATCAGAAGCACTGACTTTTACCTTCAAATTCCCCAGATCCGCCGTTGCAGGTGTGCCACCAAAGATGCCTGTTGCGGGGTCAAATGTTAACCAAGTCGGTAAAGCGGTTCCATCTTCTTTCGTTGCTGTGTAAGTTAAAGGATCTTTTTCAGCATCGGTAAATGTACCCGTTGGTACTGTGTAATTGAATGCTGTGTTCACCGTAACTGATTGATCGGTAATTGCACTAGCTACGACAGGAGCAGTATTCGGTTTATCGGATACCGATAACAGGAAGGTATTGCTGATAGCAGCTTTCCCATCAGAAGCACTGACTTTTACCTTCAAATTCCCCAGATCCGCCGTTGCAGGTGTGCCACCAAAGATGCCTGTTGCGGGGTCAAATGTTAACCAAGTCGGTAAAGCGGTTCCGTCTTCCTTTGTTGCTGTGTAAGTTAAAGTATCTTTTTCAGCATCGGTAAATGTACCCGTTGGTACTGTGTAATTGAATGCTGTGTTCACCGTAACTGATTGATCGGTAATTGCACTAGCTACGACAGGAGCAGTATTCGGTTTATCGGTAATCGTCAAGATGAAGGTATTGCTAGTAGCAGCTTTCCCATCAGAAGCACTGACTTTTACCTTCAAATTCCCCAGATCCGCCGTTGCAGGTGTGCCACCAAAGATGCCTGTTGCGGCATTAAATGTTAACCAAGCCGGTAAAGCGGTTCCATCTTCTTTCGTTGCTGTGTAAGTTAAAGGATCTTTTTCAGCATCGGTAAATGTACCCGTTGGTACTGTATAACTAAATGCTGTGTTCACCGTAACTGATCGATCGGTAATTGCACTAGCTACAACTGGAGCGGTATTTTTAGTGAAGGTAACTTGGTTATCTGTACTGGTACTGGCTGCTATGTTAGGATTCCCAGCTATATCCGTAACCGCATTGGCATTAATACTAGCAATCGCAGTACCCGCTTGGGTCATACCACTAATTGCCACATTGTAAGTTGTACCACCTCCTGTCACCTCGGTGGTAGTGGCTCCGGCGGTACCACTGAGAGTAACTTTCGTCTTATCAAACCCCGTCACCGGTTCACTAAATTCAACGGTGTAGTTAATCAGGGTATTTGCCGTCGGGTCGGCTTGACTACCTCCTTGGTTAATCGTGACAGTGGGGGCGATACCATCAATAACTAAGGCTTTACTCCCTCCCAGGGATAGGGCTGAACCCAAGGTGGGGAGGGTTAATATAGCATTAAGTCCCCCAATATCTTGAATCGTACCGCCGTTGAGGGTGAGGGCATTTACGGTCAGAGATTCTAGGTCAAGGGACTCGTCTCCCGCTTGGACAATATAGTTAAAAGTGAGGGTTTTACCGCCGGTACCACTGCTGTAGGTAGCATATTGGTCGGTAGTTCCGGTTTCCAGTTGCAGTTGAGGTTTGCCCACGACAGTAACAGGGACATCAAATTCCGCGGTAATGCTAATGGTTTGGCCAATACCATAGAGACCATCTAGGGTAGTGGAGGTGACACGGGTGATGGTTGGAGAGCGATCGCGCAGGAAAATGTCACGAGAGCTGTTAGTGTCCCCTGTCACCAGGTTGGAGGCATCAGACTCAAACACCACATAACGCCCATCGGCTGAGATACTGGGATTAAAGGAGTTGCTATTTCCCTCAGCAGCAGCGGAGTCAAGGGAGAGGCGGGTGGTGATGTTCGTCTGTGTATCTCGCAGGAAAATGTCAGCCCTGCTGTTAGTGTCCCCTGTCACCAGGTTGGAGGCAAAAGAGTAAAACACCACATAACGCCCATCGGGTGAGATACTGGGCTGATCGGAGCCGTTATTTCCCTGAGCAGCAGCGGAGTCAAGGGAGAGGCGGGTGGTGATGTTCGTCTGTGTATCTCGCAGG
>NZ_JAUBVD010000011.1:118547-133135 GCF_036705675.1 Microcoleus sp. AT8-A3 | reverse complement strand
AATGTCATTCGTAAAGTTAGTGTCCCCTGCCACCAGGTTGGAGGCAAAAGACTGAAACACCACATAACGCCCATCGGCTGAGATACTGGGATTACCGGAGCCGTTATTTCCCTGAGCAGCAGCGGAGTCAAGGGAGAGGCGGGTGGTGATGTTCGTCTGTGTATCTCGCAGGAAAATGTCACCATTATTGTTAGTGTCCCCTGTCACCAGGTTGGAGGCAAAAGACCGAAACACCACATAACGCCCATCGGCTGAGATTCTGGGATTATTGGAGAAGTTATTTCCCTCAGCAGCAGCGGAGTCAAGGGAGAGGCGGGTGGTAATACCAAGGGTGTGGGCGTAGGAAGCCAGAACCTTTGCTGTGAAAGGGAGGTGTGGTGCTTCTGGGGAGGGGGGAATTTGGTGAGAGAGTTCCCAGGTGCCACCTTTTGCCGCATTCCCGGTGGGGTTGGGGTTGGCCGCGATGTTTGCGCCTGTGAGTTGGTGTAATTTTTCGATAAATTCTGCCCCCGCGTCTCCCGCTGCAACGGAGCACCCATAGAGGAGAATCTGGCTTGCTGTTAGTCCCCATTGTTGCAGTTGGTTCGCGTATAGGCTCAGAGTATCGAGACTCAGTTGGGTATTACCGAGATAGAGGATACCCGGAGCCCCGTGTGAAAGGATATGTATCGCTTCAATATCTTTTTGATTGGCTAAGGCGTTTGTAATTTGTGCGATGCCGCTCAAATTTTCATTTTAAATGAAAATTTGAGCGCGATCGATGCCTTGAATCAGGCTTTGATAATCCTGTACAGAGGAGTCTACGAAAATAATTTGCTTGTTCATGTTTGGTACGTTCATAATTACTGAAATCCTTTATATTTATTGTTTACATCCAAGTCGGGCCGGGCTTGAAACCCCCGCCTCAAAGCTCAAGTCCTCTTGCATAGGACTGAAGAATTTATTAGTCTTATTGCTCAAATCAATCGAGCTGTAAAATTGTTAGCCCGTTCCCCTTTTTCACGGGAAATAAACGTGGAAAACTGATTGTCTTCGCTCATGGCTTCCAACATTCTCTCCACTAATCCCCCGACTGGGCTAGTCATAGCAGCGTGAAAGCGGGGATTTTGTCGTAGTAATGCAGCCAGTAAAGTAGAGCCTGAGCGGGGTAGTCCTGATATGAAGTGGGCTTTCACTGGCCTCGTGGGGGAATGGATTTCTATAACATTAGATGCAACCTAAATGTATCATACCACAGACATATCTTTTATAGCCTATCTTTATTTAACATTTCGCAACACAACATCCAGGTTTACGATATCTTTACAATCTAGACATCGTGGGTTGGCTTTCCCTATCTCTATCATTGCTTAGGGCCCCTGCCTCTGTCAGTCGGAAAAGTCGGATCATAAAGTCGGAAAAGTCGGATCTTTTCCATGTGGACATAATTTAGACCTCCCTCAGAGGCTGTGGGTATGAGGGTTTATTTGTTTTAGCGGAATTTTATTGGCTATTTTGCCAGACAGCATTAAGGTTGACGATATCTTGAGAATCTAGACATCGCCCTTGTTAATTACTTTGGAATTTTTGACCGCAGATGGTGGCGGATATACGGATGGACGCAGATGAATTTAGTTTAGTCTTGGACGCACGGGTGGTCAGAAACCGGGTTTTTGCGAAAATACTGCGTTACAGTCGGCAGATGCGGTAAAAAACCCGGTTTCTTTGGTTTTTGAAGCGTACTGGGCGGATATACGCAGATGGACGCAGATCAGGATACAGTTTGTTTAGTTACTTCTACATAAATATGTTCTAACCGCACTGGATAACGAGCGATTGAATCAATAGAAATCCCGTCGAACAGCAAAATAATTTCTTTTAATTCTAAACGTTCCGGCAGCCAAAAAGCCAAATCGCTACCGTAGCGGCGGGGAATGAAACTGTATTGTTTAGCGCGGGCGATGACTTCAGCTTCTTCGTCGGTTTTTACCACGATAATTTCTTGAGCCGGAATCAGTTTTTGCAACTCTTCCAAACTGCCCTCAGCTATAATACTGCCATTCTTTAAAATTCCAATTCTCTGACACAGCCGCTCAGCTTCATCCAACAAGTGAGTTGTCAGCAAAATTGTAATTCCTTCCGACTGCAAGCGCTGAATTAATTCCCAAATTTCATAGCGAGCCTCAATATCTAAACCCGTTGTCGGTTCATCTAAAATTACTAATTTAGGCTGGTGTACCAAAGCCACCGCAATATTCAAGCGGCGCTGCATTCCTCCGCTCAAAGTTTCCACAGGGCTTGTAGCTCTATCTGTCAAATTAACTGCTTTCAAACAGTGTCTTACTTGATAGCGCCGCTGTTTGCGCTCTAAGCCGTAAATTTGAGCAAAAAAATTGAGGTTTTCTTCGCAGCTAAGGCTTTTGTAAAGCAAATTTTCTTGGGGCGCTACACCGATTAAGGATTTTGTAGCTTCGGAAACAGGCTCGCCATTGATGGAAACTTTGCCGCTGTCGGCATTTAGCAAATTGCATAAAATATTGATAGTTGTAGTTTTGCCCGCCCCGTTTGGCCCGAGCAAACCGTAAATTTCTCCAGCTTGAATGTGCAGTGTTAAATCTTTAAGCACTGAGCGCTCGCCGTAAGACTTATTTAGCTTTTCTATTTGCAGCACTGCTTTAATTCTCCGTATTATTTTATATATTTACGATTTTTTCGGAATTATTTAACCGCAGAGAGCGCAGAGGGCGCAGAGGAAGAGAAGAGAGAGATGAATAATTACGACATAATAATGAGATAGTTTTAAAGTCTTCTTTCTACTCTCAGCATCCTGCGGTAAGAAAGCCATCCACCTGCAATCATGGCAATAGAAAATATGAATAAATACCAAAAGTGTTCTGCAATATCAGCCAAATCTTTGCCGTCAGCCCACACGCCCATCAGCGCTTCGTTCATGTGATAAATTGGATTATACTGGGCGAGATCCAGCAGACTTTTGGGAAAGAGCGAAGTCGGTAAGAATGCGCCTCCTAAAATCAATAAAGGAACGCCGAAAGCGGCTACTAGGGAGTTGACATCTTCAGTGCGCCTCGCAAACTGGGTGCCGAGAATAAAGCCTACACCTACATAAGATACAATACTGAGCAGAATAATCGCACATCCTAACAGAATAGAGCCTTGAAATTGTGCTCCTAAAAAAGAGGCGATCGTATATACTAAAATTACCTGACCGATGCCGATGCAACTGTGAGCCAGGAAAATCCCTAAAAAGTAGGAAGTGCCGCTCAGCGGGGAAATAAACAAGCGTTTGAGGGTATGCTGTTCTCGCTCTGCTACTACTGTTGCTACGCTACCGCCGAGACAGCTAAAAAATAAAGCCGCTCCTACTAAGCTTGCAGGTGCAGCAGTTTCAAAGGCTTTTGCTGTGGTGAGATTAGCGCGTTCTTTTAAAATCAAAGCGTTAATTAGCAAGATAGAAACTGGAAAAATACTCCACAATACTAAGCTGCGTCGCCGCCTCCCCAATTCAATTAAAATCCGCTGTGCTACTGCGAGGGTTTCGTACCAGTATTTCATTTTAAATTTGTTAGCATTGTCATGGTTTGTAATCAAAAATTAAAGTTAATAGTTTATGATACAGTCATTACATAAGCTTGTCAAATAACTGTTCAAAATGTACACCATTGAATTAACATCAGGCAAGGTCGGAGATGGCAATGCCCAAGGCGTGTCAACTTAAACTTTTCCTCCGCAAGTCCTCCCGCTCACCCGGCAGTCCGCCAGGGAATGAATTCCCTGTCTAATAGCTAAAGTCCTCTGAAAGAGGACTGAAGAACTCATTAGTCCTATGCAAGAGGACTTTAGTTTTGAGGCAGGGGTTTCAACAATAGCCGGACTATTTGTTGTACGTTAAGTTGACGCCAATGGGCAATGCCGTTTCCCTAGCCCCAAAATAATCGTCCTGGTGACGATGTAAGCATCGCCCGATTAATTGTAGGGAAACGGCACTGCCGTGTCCTGATTTCGGCTAAGGGGTAAAATCAACCGCATTAGATGATGAAATTACCCTTGCGAGTGGTCTGTTGATACAACCCATCGACAACATGGCTATTGAGGAGACGGCAGTGCCGTTTCCCTACCCCAAAATAATCAATAATTATTACTTAATCGTAAAGTTCTTACCTCTGTAGCATCCTTGAAAAGAAGTTAAACTGGTGCTGTTTCTCTGTTCCAATTTAGTCACGAGGGAAGAAGTATTGCTACTTTCAGCGGTAGCGCCCCACTTGTAGATAAAGTCGCCGAGATTGTTTCCGGTTTCTTCGTAGCTGTGCTCTTCTACCGGAATTCCAGAAACTCCTGAAACAGTTTGGTTGTGGTATCCGTTAACGATGATTTTTTCGATAACTGCGCCCGGTTCTGCGGTAATGTTCCACTGCACCGGTTCATAAGCTGAAAGTGCGAGAATTATGGGCTTGTTTCGACGTTCTACTTTGACTTCGATCGCCCTTTTAGACAAATCTCGGTTCTTGTGATCCGCATTGGCTTCGTAAACGCCTATTAAATGAAGTTCTTTGTTTCCGCTTGACGAACCGATATAAGCTGAAAAATCGTCGGAACCTCCAAGCCCGCAGTTGGCGCCAGAACTAATTGGGGAAACAAAAGCTGTTTTTTCGGCTAGTTTCTGCTGCACTGCCGGTACTACCCACAATCCGGTTCCGATGCCTAAAGCACCTATCAAAGCGGCGGCGATACCGAAAGGCAGGGCATTTGTCAGGTTGCGAACAACTGGTTTGGCTGTTAGTTGAGATAGCGTTTGCTGCCAAGTTTCACCAGTTTGTCGATCGGCATTCCCGCCATCGAGACAGGCCAATAAACCTAAACTTTCCGGCTGTTCGAGCAGACTTTGAACAGTTTTCCCTTCGCCGACGTAGAGATTTCTAGTTTCGGTGTCTAAAAGCAGCCAGTAGCGATCGCCCTCGCTGAGGTTGTACTCTTGTAGGGCAGGATCGACTAAATCGTGCTGCAAAAACACCAGCCAAGCCATATTATTGCCAGTGCCGACTGTTTTGCCGTCGCTGGATATAAGTTGGTCGATGTCGGGCTCCCAGCGCCAAGCTACCCAGCGACTATCTCCTCGATAGCCGAGGGATTTTTCTAGTTGCGGATGAGCGGTTATTTCTAAGCGTTGAACTAAGTTTGACACTAGATTTCCTCCTCAAGTGCGTTAGCGAATCCCGCCCCTACGGGGGCTACGCCAACGCAGAGGATCGGGTCTAGAGCAATTTTGTTCCAATTTATTAAAACAAATATTTTGCTCATGAAGAGCCTCCGAATAATCGGGTTAATTTTGTCTTGCTAATGTTATCAGCCGGCACTTTCCCAACCACACAGGCTTAACAAAAATATGCCTGTTGAATGGTTTAGCTTGAGAACTTGGAGCTGGGGAGCACCCGCCTGGTAATAATTTTAACCTTTGCTGATAACTAATCCTGTTACGGATTAAAGCTAGCTATCTATCACTGCTTCTACCTGGTTGTCCAGTTTTAAAAGAGTGCTTAGCCGATAGCGTCTACAAGTTCTTAGCTTAACTTTTATTTGGCTACTCTGCTACAAAATATGCCGATCGCACCTAACATCAATATTATGCAGGCAAATAAATATTCCGGCTTTCTCGTGGCTGAAATATCCCTGAAAAAGAGAACGTTTCCGAGAAACCCGGTTTCTGTGATGAAAGTTCTGACCGAAAGCATTCAGGATACCCGCCACGTGATTCATCCGTCCAGAAATAAAAAACCTGTATCCGATGAAACTTGCCGAACGTATTTATCTCGCGCAAGTCAATCAAAAATCTAAAATCAAAAATCAAAAATCGATTGACACTTCGCCTATTACTAGCGGGGGCCATCAATCGCATCTCTAGTCGGCGCAACACCTCCAGGGCCAAAGGAACTCGGCGGCACTCTCGGAAGATTGAGATTGCGATTGGGAACTAAATCGCTGTTGCTGTCGCCAGCATTTCCACCCGTGGGAGACGCACTATTATTGGGGCTGGTACTCGGTGAACTTCCCGGATTGAGATTATTGGGATTGGTATTCGGCGAAGTTCCCAGATTGGGATTATTGGGAGTGGTACTCGGTGAACTTCCCGGATTGAGATTATTGGGATTGGTGGTTGGCGAAGTTCCCGGAGTCAGATTATTGGGAGTACCTGCGGGCGAAGTTCCCGGATTGACATTGTTGGGATTGTTGGGATTTGCCGTGCCAGTAGGAGTAGTTATCGGGGTGCCGACAGCATCTCTGGTGATGGCGTTGGGGTTCGGGGGAGGAGGCGGAGTGCTTGCATTGGGGTTATTTGCAGGAGCATTGCCCGCAACCGGATTCGTGTTTTGGGGAGCAGCGTTACTGCCACACAAACTGACTAAATCAAAAGTTGTGCCGCCTGGAGTTTCGATGAAGCAAACCGGCACATTTACTTGGGGGTTTGAGGCTCTGGGAAAATCGGCTGTTCCCGGCATGGGACGGCTAAAGGCAGCTTCAGCCATCAGTGGGGTCAAGGCAGCCGATAGAGCGGCGATTGTTCGCAATAATCTCATCAGCGTTTCCTCAAATGTATAATTTTATTTTCTCCAGTATTGCCCATAAATCGCCAAGTGTCGTCACTCTAAAAGCCGATCGATCTTTTTGACAACTGCTTCTTATGGGCCACCCCTGGCTGCAACATCTCGCGCCGACAGAAAGTACAGGTAGAAAAAGCCGATAAGCTAATCCGCCTTTAAATTGCCCGGTAAAATAAATTTTCACTCTTGTGGGGTGGGCATCCTGCCCGCCCTCAAAATACAATTTAAATGCACAACAGCTTAGTGCAACTGTCGCGCATCCGTTGCCCTTCTTCCTTGATATTTTTAGTAGCGAATTCGCGGGTCAACGTAAGCATTCAAAATATCAATTACAATGCTGGCAATTACAACTATTGCCGCAAAAAACACCACAATACCTTGAACAGTTGGATAATCCCGCAAGCTAATCGCTTCGTAAAGGCGATTTGCCAACCCCGGCCAAGAAAAAGTAACCTCTGTTAAAATAGCACCGCCCAACAGTGCAGCAAAAGTCAATCCTAAGACAGTAATCACCGGAATTAGTGCATTTTTCAGAGCGTGCGCCCATAAAATCTGGAATTCGGGAATGCCTCTAGCTCTAGCTGCTTCGACATAATCTGCTTGCAAAGTTTGCTTGAGATTCACTCTGACAATCCGCTCGAAAATGCCGCTCAAAAGAATCCCCAAGGTCAAACTCGGAAGTGCCAAATAATGCAAAGATGTGAGAAACTGACCAGGGTTAGCGCTCAGGAGACTGTCAATAGTGTATAGTCCTGTGTAGCCTTCGGGGGCGGGGAATGTGACAGGAAAGCGAGTTCCCAAGGGAAACCATCCCAACTGCACTGCGAAAATCAATTGCAAAACCATACCAGCCCAAAAAGCCGGCAGCGAGTAAGTGATAATGCCAAACAAACGGCCGAGAGCATCGAAAATAGTGTTAGGGCGGGATGCTGCTAAGGAACCGATACTGATGCCGACAATTAAAGCTATGGCCATGCTACAAACTGCTAATTCGACTGTAGCGGGGAAATAGTCTCCGATAATTTGCCACACGGTTTGTCCGCGAGTGGTGATGGATGTTCCCAAGTTCAGACTGAATAAGTCTTTCATGTAGTTGAGATATTGCTGCCACAGGGGTGCGTCGAGACCGAGTTGAGCTCGCATTGCTTCTTTGGCGGCTGCGGGAGCTCGTGAGCCGAGAATGGCATCTATGGGGTCGCCCGGAGTAGCCCGCAAGAGCAAAAATACTGCTGTGGTGATTGTCCACAACATTAGCGGTGCCAGAAGCAAGCGGAGAAAAATATAAGATTGTAGGGCTTTGGAACGAGACATAATATTTGGGAATTGCCAATTGGAAATTGGAAAGAGAAAGTTGAGTGGATGTTACTTACATCTTGCACTATTCTCAAGAACAGGCAAGATGCCTGTTCCACAACAGATAAATTTTATTGTGGGCCGTTGCTCAGAGCAACGGCCTGAAAGGATGATTGAGAATGGTGCAATATCTCAGTTTTAGCGAAAAAGTCGATCGACTTTTTCGCAATTGGCGATTTTCCTATTCGCCCAGCAGTGATTCAAATGCAGCTTGCAAAGACTTGATATCGCCTACTCTGGCTACTAACAAGTTTTCGCTGCCGGCATCCTGCAGCCTGTGTCTCCAATACTGGATGCTATCAGAGTTGTTCATCCAGAAACTAATCACGGTGTCTACAACTCGATCGACATCCCAGCCTTGCTGAGGAGAAACTGTCTCTACGGATGCCACAAACGCATCGAGAGTGCACTTTCGGTTTGCCAAGTATTCTACACCGGACGGCTGCTGTTGTTGCAGCAATTCCTGCTGCTGGTTAAAAAATGTTAAAGTTGGAGATACGCCCAGGATTTCAAATGTATAGTTCATGTCATCCTCCAGAAGTATTATTTTGCCCAAATGTCGATCGTCCAAAAAAGCTAAAAACGCTTTACTTTGCTGGCGTTGATGAAATGCAGATGCTTCAATTATCCTCTTTGTAGTCGATCTGGATTTTGGCGGCTTATCTTATTAATAGCAAATTTTTTAACACCAGATTGTCACAGAATTTACATTTGTCCTGGGACTGTAGAAAAAATGAAAATAAAATTTTTATTAACCGGGCGTAAGGAAGAGAATTCCCACCCGCAAAAAGTGAGCTTATTTTAGATTAAAAAGTTTAGATTAAAAAATTGAATAATTGGCAATGACTGATGACAAGCAGGATGGGGAACACGGGCCTAAAGTTGCATTTTTTACGGCGTGTGACTTTTTTATCGGGAGTCTGCAGAGCGATCGCCACATTCAGACAAGTAGTGGCATGATTAATATTACAAGTTTTTAGAGTAGCGGTGGAAACCTCAGCCCCGTTTTGAGCAGTCGGCCACTGCACTTCACTATGTGTGTACAACGTTGTAACTTATATCGAGGGTGATTTTAACTGAGATATTGTACCATTCTCGCTTAACAGACCGAAAAGCCTGTTCCACCAGAAAATTCACTCTTTGTGGAACAGGCCGGAAAGCCTGTTCATAAAAAGCTTATTGAGAATGGTGCAACATTTGAGTTTAAGCGACAAACGATACACAAACCCGGTAGGTGTCAGAATATTTATGTTATTGAAAAGTCTGAGCAGTTGTGTGATGAAAAGCTCGCCCAAGATGTCACTAAGCCTAGTCTTGTTGATACCGCTGGTGGTACAAATCTCCGTAGCAGTCGGCGTGACTGGATGGCTTTCGTTTCGCAACGGCCAGAAAGCCGTCAATGACCTTGCTACTAGGTTAAGCTTGGAAGTCGCAGCCAGAACCAAAGAAAATTTCCGCAGTTTTGGGGATGTATCTCATTTATTTCTACAAATGAATACTGCTGCGATCGCCTCTGGCAACTTAGACCCGGAAGACTTGCCCAACTTAGAGCGCTATTTGTGGAACCAGACCAAGCTGAGCGATCGAAATACAACCATCTACTACGGCGACGAACAGGGCAGATTCGTCTTGCTCAAGCGAGAAGCAGAACACTTAGTATACATCAGAGACGAATCAACCGCTCCAAACCGCGAAATTTATCGCCTCGATAGCCAAGGAAATCGCACTGAGCTAATCCAAATCGTCCCCTATGACCCCCGTACTAGACCGTGGTACAAAGCTGCCAAACAGTCAGGAAAAGCCACTTGGTCTCCCATCTACCCCTTCGCAGCCTCGCCAGTTCTGGGGATTACGCCGGTGATGCCTATTTACAATGAAACAGGAAACCTGCAGGGGGTATTGGCTATTGACTTGACTCTTTCTCAAATCAGCGATTTTCTCAAAAGCATCAAAATTAGCCCGTCAGGACAAGTTTTTGCGATCGAACGCAGCGGGAAAATAGTCGCCAGTTCCACAGACGAATTGCCTTTTGTCACCGGCCAAGACGGACAGGAACGGCTGTTGGCGACTAGGAGCAAAAATTTGCTAATTCGATCGGCTTCCACATACTTACAACAACGATTTGGTAGTTTTGAACAAATTGACAGCAAAGGACAGTTTACCTTCGATATAGACGGCAAACGTCAATTCATTACCGTTGCTCCCCTGCAAGACGGCCGCGGCCTCGATTGGCTGATTGTAGTCGCAATCCCGGAAGCAGACTTTATGGAGCAAATTAACGCCAACACTCGCACAACTATCTTATTGTGCTTTTTTGCCTTGGTACTGGCGATCGTTCTCGGAATATTTACCTCTCGCTGGGTTGTCAAACCGATTACCCGATTGTTGCAAGCTTCCAAAGCTTTAACAAAAATGTCTGAGTCATCCGACTTCACTTCCGCAGAATTAAATGGCGAAGTCGAAGTTCAAGGAATCAAAGAAATCGATCTCCTAGCTCAGTCTTTCAATCAAATGGCTAGACAATTGCGATCGTCTTTTGTTGCCCTAGAACAAACCAACTCTAGTTTAGAACAGCGAGTAGCAGAGCGGACGGCAGAACTCGAAGCCGCCGAAGCAGAATTGCGGGCTTTGTTTGCAGCCATGAGCGAATTAATTATAGTTCTCGACGCCAGCGGTCGCTATTTAAAAATCGCCCCCACAAATCTTTCTCTGCTCTACAAACCCATCGAAGAATTAGTAGGCAAAACACTCACAGAGGTGTTTCCGCAAGCTACAGCCAACAATTTTATCAACCACATCCGAACAGCTTTAGATACTCAACAAACTGTCAGTATCGAGTACAATTTAACCATTGACGACCGCGAAGTTTGTTTTGCCGCCAGCATTTCACCCCTTTCCGAAGAATCCGTCATTGTGGTAGCTCGCGACATTACCGAACAGAAGCGAGCCGAATCGGCGCGACGCCACAGGCAAAAACAATTGCTCAAACAAAATACGGTTTTGGTAGAATTGGCAAGAAATAAAGCGCTGTATCGAGGCGATTTGCAAGTAGCTTTTAGGCAAATTACCGAAGCAGCTACTCATACCCTAGATGCAGAACGAGCCGGAGCTTGGTTGTACGATGAAAGCCGCTCGAAACTGCACTGTCTCGACCAATTTAGCCGCAGCAACCCGCAGCATTCCCAAGGTGCCGAACTCGCAGCAGCAGACTATCCAGCTTATTTTAAAGCTTTGGAAGAACACCGGACGATCGCAGCCGATGACGCTCTCTCAGATGTGAGAACCAGAGAATTTGTGGAATCTTACTTTTCACAAGTGGGTACTACATCAACCTTAGATGCGCCCGTGCGGCTGGGAGGACAAACAGTCGGAGTCATCTGTATCGAACAAGTGGGAACTCCTCGCAACTGGACAGTAGAAGAACAAAATTTTGCTGCTTCCCTCGCAGATTTGGTATCATTGGCGATCGAAGCCAGCGAGCGCGATCGTACACAAAGCGCTTTGCGTCAAGCAGAACAAAAATATCGTAGCATCTTTGAAAATGCCGTCGAAGGCATTTTTCAAAGAACCCCCGAAGGCCATTTCTTGAGCGTAAATCCAGCTTTAGCCCGCATCTATGGCTACGCCACTCCCGAAGAATTGACATCAAATCTCACCAACATCAAACAGCAAGCTTACGTCAATCCTCAGCAGGGCGACAAGTTTATGCGCGTGATGGAAGAATTCGGAGAAGTTTCGGGGTTTGAGTCACAAGTTTACCGCGTTGACGGCAAGGTAATTTGGATTTCCGAAAGCGCGCGTGCAGTGTGTGACGCCAACGGCCAGGTACTCTACTATGAAGGCAGCGTCGAGGATATTAGCGATCGAAAAGTCTTTGAATCCGCCTTGCAACTCGCCCTAGAAGCAGCCGAAGCAGCTTCCACCGCAAAAAGCGCATTTTTAGCAAACATGAGCCACGAACTGCGAACACCTCTGAATGCCATCATCGGCTACAGCGAAATGCTCCAAGAAGAAACCGCAGAATTGGGCTACGATGAACTCACCCCAGATTTAGACAAAATTCGCACTTCCGGCCGACACTTGCTATCGCTCATTAACGACATTCTCGACATTTCTAAAATCGAAGCCGGCCGCATGGATCTTTACTTAGAAACCTTCAACATCGCCGCCTTGATTGAAGAAGTAGCATCCACCGCCGCGCCGCTAATTGAAAAGAACGGCAACACTCTCAACTTGCACAAAATTACTAATATCGGCACGATGCACGGTGACATTACCAAAGTGCAGCAGATTTTATTAAATTTGCTGAGCAATGCCGCCAAATTCACTCAAAACGGTACAATTACCCTCACCGCCAGCCGAGAAAAAATCGCGGGCGACAGCAGCGAAGCAAAACAAGAAAACACTGCGGAACCTGCCACAATTTCTCAATCTTCAATTGCTAGTAAAGAATTTTTAGTTATTAATTGTACAGATACAGGAATTGGGATGACTCCAGAGCAGTTGCAGCACATTTTCCAACCCTTTACCCAAGCAGACGCTTCCACCACGCGCAAGTACGGCGGCACCGGTTTGGGACTAGCCATCAGCCAACGTTTTTGTCTAATGATGGGCGGCAATATTTCCGTAAAAAGTCAGGAGGGTGTTGGTTCTACTTTTACGATCTGGTTGCCAGTTAATCTGCAAAATTAGGATGGATGGCACACGCAGCATTCAATTTCAGAAAAAAAGAATGCTGGCGCACCTTACAAAAGAAGTTTCCCTAAAAAAAGGGGAATACAAACCAAGTAGGGAAACTAAAAGTAAACATAACCTTGTGTTTAGGTTTGATTTTTTACTTTTATCTTACTCATTACGGCTGTGTACTTGGGTTAGATTCTCCATTCACCACCCCCGTAGTATCTATCTGATCGGCGAAATCTTGTTTTCCAGTTTCAATAAACCATTTATACTGCTCAAGCGTTTCGGGACGAGCACTCTCCAAACACATTTTTCTCCAGCGGGATGCCTCTTTTGTATCTTTTTTTTCTTCCAGAACATCTTCTAGCAAGCAATAAGCCATCCCTCCACCGAGCTGTTTTCCTTCAATTGCTTGGTCAATAGCAACTGCTTGTCTGATTTCTTTTTCAGCCGCTTGATACTGTTTTTGTTTGAGCAGTATCCAGCCCAAGTTTAGATGTAGTTCATAATTGAGTTGAGCATCTTCTTTCCTCACCCGTTGTACTCCCATCCGCAGTAAAGTTTCAGCGGTAACTCTATCGTTTTTACTAATATAAACGCGACCTAAATTATTAAAGGCGCGAGCCTCCCCTAGATTTAACACTTTTTCATATTCCTTCCTCGCTAAATCTATAGCTCCTAAAGATTCGTAGATTTGTCCCAAGGCAATTGGAATCTCCCAATTATTGGGGTTTATTTTGGCCGCTTGCTCGTATTTGCCTTTGGCTTTTTCCAGTAAACCTCTTTCGTAGAGTTTTTTTCCTTCTCGATAGTTCCAGTCACCAATCCGAGGTAAAGAGTTATAGACTCCCACAGAAGCCAACAATAACATTGCGGTAATTCCCAAGGTTGCTTGACTGTGAAACTGGGGAGAAATATTGAGTTTTTGGAGCAGATTTTTAATCTTTTCTTGTCCTGTGTCCTGCAAGGTGTGGATTACCGTCAGAAGTAACCCTCCTTGTCCCAGCAGGCCAAAGGTCTCAGCGAAGCTGATTCCTCCCGTGGAAAAGAGTTGAACGAAGGTTGTCATATAGGCCCCTACCGCCGTCAATCCCGCGATTGTCAGCCCGTTGAACAACCAATCTAAGCGATTTGAGGGGGAAACTTCCTCCTCGGAAGTCGGTTCGAGGAACCACCACCAAGCTTCTGGGGAGGGGTGAAATGTAGCTCGCCATTCTGCTAATTTTGCTCCTCGGGCGATCGCATTGGCTTGTTGTTTCAGGAAGTTGTCTAATTCGAGTAGTTTAGCCAAACTTTCCACAGAAAGCTGGGTTTTCTCGCTGAGTGCTTCTTTGATGGCATCGCGAGTAACTAAAATATGGAGAATGGCTATTTCTGAGGGTTCAGACTTGGCCAATTTTAGGTGAGCGAGAGCATCCGTATATTGAGCTAAGGCAAATTCTAATTTCACGATCGGACTTGAATAATTAGTAGATTCCTGAAAAAAGTTTACCGCAAATTGCAGGTATATACTTTAAGAAAATTGTACCCCACAGTTGCAGCACATTTTCCAACCCTTTACCCAACCAGACGCTTCTACCACGCGCAAGTACGGTGGCACCAGTTTGGGACTAGCAATCAGCCAGCGTTTTTGCCTAATGATGGGTGGCAATATTTCCGTAAAAAGTCAGGAGGGTGTGGGTTCTACTTTTACCATCCGCTTACCTGTTAATCATTAACTAATATGGGTATTTTTGAGCTATACTTCTATTACCAAATCTCGTAGGGGCGGGTTCACCAACAATCTTTGGTTCACATCCAAAATATTCATAAACCCGCCCCCACCAAACCAATTAACCCTGATTGCAGAACAATTTTTTGAGTATCTGCGATGGGTGGGGGCGGGTTTTTTAGTTCTGGGAATTGATGATATAAATTTGGGTGAACCCGCCCCCACCAAACCAATTAACCCTGATTGCGGAA
>NZ_JAUBVD010000011.1:50990-118447 GCF_036705675.1 Microcoleus sp. AT8-A3 | reverse complement strand
CAATTTTTTGAGTATCTGCGATGGGTGAAGGCGGGTTTTTTAGTTCTGGCAATTGATGATATAAATTTGGGTGAACCCGCCCCCACCAAACCAATTAACCCTGATTGCGGAACAATTTTTTGAGTATCTGCGATGGGTGAAGGCGGGTTTTTTAGTTCTGGCAATTGATGATATAAATTTGGGTGAACCGCTCCGACAAATCTTTGAATTTCCAATTACCAATTACCTAGTCCCCATTACCTTTGAATGCTTCTCGGATCGAGAGCATCCCGCAAGCCATCCCCCAATAAATTAAACGCCAAAACTGTCAAAATAATCAGTATCGCCGGAGGCCAAACCAACCAAGGTTGCAATACTAAAATTGAAGCATTAGTAGAGAGGGATAGTAAATTTCCCCAAGAAGGATCTGGCTGTTGAATTCCCAAGCCAATTAAACTCAAAACCGACTCCGCCACAATAAAACCCGGAACCGCCAAAGTAGCAGAAATAATTACATAAGTAGCAGTTTGTGGCAAAACGTGGCGGACAATAATATAAATTGGATTGGCGCCCATTGCCCGCGCCGCTTGCACGAATTCTCGTTGTTTAATTGATAGTACCTGACCGCGAATTACCCGCGCTAAACCCGCCCAATTGATAAATGAAGTAATCAGCACAATCAATATAAATCGCTGAGCACTTGTCAATCCCGGCGGCAACACTGCTGCTAGCGCTACTAATAAATAAAGACCAGGAATTGTCATTAATACTTCAGCAAAACGCATTAAAATACTATCAATCCAACTGCCGAAATAGCCCGATATGCCTCCGATAAACAATCCCAAGGGAAAAGAAATTGCTATGCCAACTAAACCGATGCTGAGGCTAATTCTGCTGCCGTGTACTAAGCGGCTGAACTGATCGCGCGCTTGTTCATCCGTGCCTAAAATGTTAATTTGACCTTCTCCTGTAGTGCCAAAAAGATGCCTATCTAATGGCAAAACTCCTAAAAAATTATAGGGAGAACCTTTGACAAACAAACCGACAGCCGATGGTTTTTGCCAGTCTACAATTACCTCGCGAGCGCCGGTATTCGCATCCACTGGGCCCTGAGTTGTCGGATAAACGTGGGGCCCGATAAATCGCCCGTCTTGGGTGGTTAAATAAATCTGAGTCGGCGGCAATAATGAACCGTCTAATTGAGAGTCGTAGGGGTCGTAAGGTGCCACAAATTCGGCAAAAAGTGCGACTGTGTAAAAAATTAACAGTAGCACGGCTCCTAACCGAGCTAGAGGATTTTTTCTAAGATTTTGCCACCAGTTCATAAGTTTTTAGGTTTGAGATTTTAAGTTGGTTAGTAATCAAGACTAAAGTGCTTAAAGTTATTTGTAGAGACTTTAGTTTTTTATTGATGAACTCAGCAGCCAAAAATTAATTACTGAATAATAAAAAAATTCATAACTGAATTACTTACTACAAGAATTAGACTACTTTTGTTCATCTGCGACCAAGATTATTCTAGTTTCATCTTCGGGTATTTTCCCCAATTCCTCGCCGCTAAAAGGATTGTAGAAAAACGAGCCTGTTTGGGGTGGCAATTTGGGATTGAGTACAATTTCTACTATACTTTTTACAACCCCAGTGAGCGGAATTGCCAGGATAACTCCCAACAATCCTCCCACTCTACCTCCTAACAGCAAAGCTGTGAAAATAATTACCGGGCTCAATCCGGTGAGATTGCCCATGATTCGGGGAGCTACTAAATTATCCTTGATTTGCTGGAGACCGATCGCGACTACCAACACTTGCAGCGCCAGCCACCAATCAATAAAGGCTACAATTATACTAACAGTGCCAATTCCCAAAGTTGCTCCAATAAACGGAATTATTTCCGTCAATCCTATAAACACGGCAAACAACAGAAAAAACGGAACTTGCAGCCACCAAAAAGCCAGAGTCAACGAGATGGCCATCAATAGTCCCAGCAATAACTGTCCCGATACAAATCGCTGGAGGTTTCGCTGCAAAGTCTCTGTTAAAACATAGCGAATGTCTGGGGAAAAAATACTGGTCAAACCCTGCCAAACTCTTTGCCCGTCTAGGAGCATATAAAAGGAAATCACCACAATAAAAATCAAGTCCAAAAACCAGTTAACAGTACCGACAACTAAGCCTAAACTCGTACCTGCGAGCGCCTGCACTTGTTCCTGCACTTTCGCTGATAACTGCTGCTCCAATATTTGCACGTTAAACGGCAAATTGCGCTCGGCACTCCAGGCTTGAAATTCAGCTAGCTGCAGTCGCCCCGACTCCAGCAAATCCGGGAACCTCACCCCCAACTGTCTCGCTTGGCTGAACACGGGCGGCACAATAGTTAAACCGATTACTATTACTACCACACCTGCTGTTAAATAAACCAGCCCCGCCGCTACTCCCCGAGGCAAAAATACTTGCAGTCTTTTTACTGCATAATTTAATAAAAATGCAATGAGTCCCGCTGTTACTAAAATGCTGACCAGTTCCCCAACATAACTGACAGCAGTCAGGGTAAACCATCCCGTCACTAGCATTAGTAGCCAAGTAATTAGAAACTGTTGGACGGGAGAAAAGACGCTATTCATTGTGATTTTTGTCAATTAAACTGGTACAATTTCCTGACCCGATTTGTCGGGTTCTACGAGAAACACATTAGAGTATAGATTAGCAATAATCAGTTCAAGATTAGACTAAATGCTCTCAGTATTGATAAGCTGGTGACGGCAAAACCGCTTCGGGACAGACAATGCCAGCCCGATCGACCCCACGATCGGGAATCACGCTAATATTCAGTATGCCCCAGAGACCGATCAAATTAAATGTCGATCGCACAAACTTTGAGCAAATTTAATTAAAATCGCCATTGTAGGGTGAAAGTGCGCCAGACTCACCCAAAAGGAGGAAGCGTTAATCCAGAGGCCCTCCGCTAAAATAAAGTAAATATTATCGTAATCTTTCTTTACAATATCAAAAGCACAGGCTCATACTGGCGAGAGGAACTACCGTGACTAATCAAGTTTTTTCAGAAGCCGAAGAAAAGCAACCCCTTTCCCCCGTGGAGAGCGGGCGCGAAAGGAACTCAGCAGTGGATGTAGCTGAAAGTGAAGTCTCAGACAAATCTCCCTGGCAATTCTCCGGTGAGGATGATGAACGAGAAGTGGCGCTGGAAGTTCCAGAAATTGAGGCGGAACAAGTTTGGGAACCAGAAGTAACTGAATTTGGGCCCAGCAAAGAAATCAGGTGGCCTGCCTTGTTGGCGGGCGCAGGGATTGGCGTGGCTGCAACGTTGCTAGCAGTAAAATTGACTGGGGGCAATCAGAGTTCGCCGCCTGCAGCTCCAATTCCCTCGGCAACTCAGCAGGCGATTGCTCCGACGGTGACAGTCGCGCCTGTGGAATCTGCCCAGGTGGGTGAAACTCTGCAAGCGACGGGCACCGTGGCAGCCTATGACTTGCTACCGGTGCTACCACAAGCCAACGGTTTGCAAATTAAGCAGGTGTTGGTGAATGAAGGGGATGTGGTAGAAAAAGGTCAGACGATGGCGGTTTTGGACGATTCGGTGCTACGATCGCAAATTGCCGAAGCGCTGGCGGGAGTACAATCGGCCAATTCTACGGTAGAACAAGCCCAAGCTCAGGTACAGCAAGCCGAGTCAGCCCAACAAGAAGCCCAAGCAGGCGTGGCTCAAGCCCAAGCAGGCGTTGAAAAAGCCATCGCTGACGCAGCGCAAGCCAAAACAGGCGTGGGGCAGGCAAGGGCTGGTGTGGAACAAGCTAAAGCCGGTGTCACTCAAGCTAAAGCTGGCATTGCCTCCGCTCAGGCTAAATTAGATCAGGCTCAAAGAGAAGTAAATCGCACCCAAGATTTGGCGGCTCAGGGAGTAATTAGTCAGCAAGATTTGGAAAGACGCAAGACAGAGCGACAGACTGCTGTTCAAGATTTGAACAAAGCTAAAGCTGACTTGAATACAGCTTTGCAAGAACAGAATAAAGCAGCGGAAGAAGTGCAATCTTCTATTGCTAGAGTAGCTACTGCGGAAGCTAATATCAGTACGGCTAGAGCGGCCCTCGCCAGCGCTCGTGCTAAAGTGAATACGGCCGCAGCGAGTGTCAGTAGTGCCAGAGCAAATGTGGGAAATAACGCAGCAACTGTCCGCAGCAATGATGCACAAGTCAAACAGTTACAAACTCAACTAGAACAAACAATTGTTCGAGCGCCGGATAGTGGCACTGTGGCTGAAAGAATTGGTCGAGTTGGCGATGTTTCTTCGGGAAGTCAAAAACTATTTTCGATTATTCGCGACAACAAGCTGGAACTGCAATTGAAAGTACCGGAAAGTCAGGTTTCGCAAGTGCGGCCGGGAACAGCAGTGCAAATTACTTCGGATTCTGACAAGCGGATTAAGTTGTCAGGAACTGTGCGAGAAATTTCGCCGGTAGTTGACCCGCAAAATCGGCAAGCTACGGTGAAGATTGATTTGCCGACAAGCGAGTTTTTGCGATCGGGAATGTTTTTGCGCGCATCCATTTCGACGACAACGGCTCAAGGTTTGAAAGTGCCTGCTAAAGCTATTGTACCGCAATCTGACGGCAGTTCTATGGTTTACAAACTTGTGGGCGAAAACAAGGTGCAGGCTCAACCGGTGGAACTTGGGGAAATTTCCGGGGGTGCGGTGGGCGATTTGACTGCTGCTAAGGTGGTGGTTAAAAAAGGTTTGAAGGCGGGCGATCGGGTGGTTGTTACTGGGACTGGTTTTCTGAAGGATGGCGCTGAGGTTAAGGTTGGTAAATAGTTATGGGTTAGGGTTATTTAGAGTTAGGGTTATTTAGAGATTATTGCCTTTTTTGACCGCAGATGAAGGCAGATAAACGCTGATGAACCCCGATAACCACTGCCAATATTTCGATTACGCACGTCTACGGGGATTGCATAATATAAAGCACAGTCAACAGTCAACAATCACGGACGGTGTAACCGGAATTCATATCAATTATGTCTTTGGTAAATATTAGCGTCTAACTATCATGGCATATCTGCTCGTAGCGGCAACCTCACGGTAAACGTTGCCCCTTGTCCCTCACCCGAACTTGTTGCACTAACAGTACCGCCGTGGAGTTCTACTAAATGACGGACGATCGACAATCCTAGCCCTAATCCTGAGTCTCTGCGAGAGCAGCTACTATCCGCCTGACGGAAGCGATCGAACACATAGGGGAGAAAATCAGGGTCAATGCCTTTACCAGTATCGGTAACTTGGATTTGAGCCATGCCATCAATGTAGTCTAATGCGATGTCAATTCTGCCTTCGGCTGGGGTGAATTTAATCGCGTTTGAAAGTAGATTCCACACCACTTGTTGTAAGCGAGTTGGATCGCCCAAAATCTTTGGTTGTAAAGGACTTAGCCTGGATTCAAGTTGAATATTTTTGGCTTCTGCTGCGAAACGAATTACCGCGATCGCATTTTCAACCAGTGGATTGAGCTCAATTTCAGAAGCATTAAGCCGAAATTGGCCGGTGGTAATCCGGGAAACGTCTAAGATGTCATCGATGAGTTGGTTTTGTGCTTTGGCGGCGCGCTCGATCGTTTTTAGCGCCTCCTGGGTTTTAGCCTCGTCAAATTTTTTCACGCGCAGCAATTGTGCCCAGCCAATCATGGCATTGAGCGGTGTCCGCAGTTCGTGAGAGAGGACGGACAAAAACTCATCTTTGACGCGGTTGGCCTCCTCAGCCGCCGCACGAGCCGATTGTTCTTGTATCCGAAGGCTGCGTTCAGTCTCTAACTGTTTTTGCTGCGTGATATCCTCGATCGCCAACAGGATCATCTGTGTATCCCCGATCGGAGGCATTTTGCGGGCATTGAGCTGCATTATTTTATGCCCGATCTGCTCAAAGTCATGCTCGACTTCAAAATCTTTAAACTGGGGACTGCCTGCCAGAATTTCTTTGAGGAGCGATCGCAACTGGGGAATATTCCACTGTCCATTACCCAGATCGAACAATGAGCGCTGCTCAGTTTGGCTCGGCATCACCTGAAACGTATCGTAGAAAGAACGATTGGCAGTTATTGCCCGCAGGTCGAGATCTAACACTAGCAATGGTTCCCGCACGGTTTCTACGATCGTTTCGGCGTAATTTTTCGCTTCCGTCAACTGCTGGGCGCTGAGTTTGAGCTCGTTGATATCCACCAACATCACCACAGCCCCATCAATCTTGTGGTCGATCGTCCGATAAGGTCGAATATGCAGATCGTACCAACGACCGTCTCGATCTTGAACCTCCTGAACTTTCAAATTCAGCGTGCGGATCACCTCTAAAATCAGTTGCTCTAAGTCCGGTACTATCAACTTGTGAGTGATGTCGCTCAAAGACCTCCCAACATCGGTAGAAATCAAGTTGAAGATGCGTTCGATTGCGGGAGTAAACCGGCGGATTCGCAGGTCGCCTCCCAGCATCAGGATCGGAATATTGATGCTGGTCAAGAGATTTTCTAAATCGTTGCTTACCTGAGTTGATTCAACATTGCGCCGCTGCAATTCGTCATTAATTGTGTTGAGTTCTTCATTGGTTGCCTGAATTTCTTCTTTCGCCGTTTCGAGTTCCTCATTCATGCTTTGCAACTCTTCGTTGCTTGACAAAATCTCTTCGTTGGCGGCTCTCAAATCTTGATTAGCTGCTTGATGTTCTTGGACGATCGCTCCAAGATGTTCTTTTGTGGTTTTCAGTTCCTGTAGCAGCCTTGCAATCTCCTGACTTTCACAGGGTGAAGGATCGGAGTTGACTCTACTATCGTCAGTATCAGCAGCAGGCATTACAGATATCGGGGACTCCTCTTGAAATAACACTAAAAAATAGTCTTTTACCACAGCGCCGGCTTGGAATGGAATCACATTAATTCTGATCTGCCGAATGATCTGGCCCTCTTTAACTTGCAAGCCTGCCCGTGCGATCGGCTGCTTCTGCTGTGAGGCTTGTTGAATTGCAGTTCGCAGTTCCACACGCAATCCTTCTTTTGCCATTCTCAGCAGGCTAAAGCTCGCCCTACCGGGGGCCGGTTCTAGGTAGGCATTCGTCTGTCCTCGAAATTGCACAATCTCGCTGGCTGTGTTAATCACGACCCCGACAGGGGCATAGTGATTCAAAACAATGCGATCGGCCTGTTTCTCCATTTCGATTTCGTCCAGCTTTTCTGTCTGCAGCGGTGGAGGGTTGAGGGGTGTCAGAGGATAGTTGTTAGCATTTAAATCCATGCTGAGCCAATGCGACAACTGTTTTTTAGTATAAATTTTGTTCTTTTTGTCGAATAGCGCAAAGAATTCTGAAAAGTCTCCCACCGTTTCCGAAGTGCCTAACAGCAAAAAGCCTGCGGGCCGAAGCCCATAGTGGAACATTGGCAGCAGTTTTTTCTGCAACGGGGGTCCCAGATAGATCAGCACGTTCCGACAGGTAATCAAATCCATCCGGGAAAAGGGCGGATCGGCGATCAGGTTTTGTCTAGCAAAGACGCAGATTTCCCGCACGGGCTTAGCGATTTGGTATCCGCCCTCGACTTGGACAAAGAAGCGATTTAGGCGTTCAGGTGAAATATCCGCGACTTGGGCCTGGGTATAAAAGCCACTGCGGGCGATCGCGATCGCACTTTCGCTGATGTCTGTGGCATAAATCTGAATCGGCAGGTTAGTAGAGCGAGCTGCTAAAAACTCTAGCAAGCAAATGGCGATCGAGTAAGCTTCTTCACCCGTGGAACAGCCGGCAATCCAAATTCGGATCGGTGTTTTCGGCGATTTATCTTGGACAATTGCGGGAAAAACATTGCTGCTTAAGGCATCAAAGGTTTCGGGATCGCGGAAAAAGCTGGTGACATGAATTAAGACATCGTGATACAGCGCGGTTACTTCTGTTGGGGTGTTTTGGAGATATTCGGCATAATTTTCAATGCGTTCGAGCTTGTAGAGTAACATCCGCCGATGTATCCGCCGCTTCAAGGTGGTTTGCTTGTAGTTAGTAAAGTCAACTCCTGTAGCCGCCCGCAGCAAACTGTAGATCGTGGCGATCGCATCTTTATTTGCGATCGCATCTTCGCTGATAGTCGATTCTGTCGCAGGCCACTCTGCAATGTAGGGATGACGGCCGATCTCTGATATTTTCTGGGCAATTTTTTCCGGTGTCAAGATAAAGTCTACCTGACCCGTAGCCACCGCAGTATTCGGCATACTGCTGACTTGTGCCGATTCTTCACATTGGGCAAAAGTAATACCGCCGGCGGCCTTAATCGCTTTTAACCCTTGGGCACCATCGCTGTCGCCCCCGGACAAAATGACGCCGATGGCTTTGTCCCCCCGTTCTTCGGCGAGGGAAAACAGAAAAGTATCGACGGACATAAATACCCCGCGTCCTCTGCCGCGAGGCGTTAGCTTCAGCACCCCTCGATCGATGGTCATGCTGGAATTCGGGGGGATGACGTAGACCTGATTCGGTGCTATCAGCATCCCATCTGTCACCTCATGCACAGGCATCAGGGTCGATCGAGCCAGAATCACACTCAACACACTTTCCTGACTCGGCAACATATGCTGAATTATTACAAACGCCATGCCGGTATCGATCGGCAAATGGCTCAGTAATTCCATAAAGGCTTCCAATCCACCTGCTGAGGCTCCTATTGCGACTACAGGAAATAAGTCGTTTTGATTGTTTTGCTGCTTGCGAGCTTTAATACCAGCTTTAGGTGGAGATTTCTTGGAATTCTTTTTTTCAGTCATTTTTTATACCCAATTTATGCTTTTTTAAGTAAGTATTATGGTAGATTTTTATTTTTATTATATATTATAAGAAATCATAAAAGTAAGAATTAGCTATCTACCTGCGGATATATTAAAGCGCACTCGGCGTGTGCGATCGAGCGATTTTCAAATTATTATTATTATTATTATTATTATTATTATTTAGAGCCATAATATCTCCATCAATGGGGACAATCGTGAGGGTTGAAATCCCTCAGAGATTGTATTAATTGTACTCTTGAAAGTTGAGCGGGAGTAAATTTACCACATTCTGCGATCGTAGCAATTCTCTGAATGTTTGCTAGAGAGTTTATTTCCCCTAAATCCGCCAACTCATCAATCAATTTTAAAGCAGAATCTTGTCCACCTTGATGAAGCAGTGGGGCTAGGGAGAATCTTCGGGGAAATGAAATAGTACAATTAAGTATAAAAAAATCTCCTACAAAGTCCAAATTAATCTCGTTTTTATACTAACTAATTCTCAAAAATCATGCAACAGTAGCGCTCCGGGCGCATCGCCCTAGAAAAGTTATCAAAAAAAGCGACTATCTCACAGATCCGCATCGGTGCATACAGTGTTTCAGGAAACAAACCAAAAACTCATAACTGTTGCAAGATTTTGGATAATTGGTATTAGGCAGGCTGTGGCAATTAATAGCGGGATAGCTTCGCTTCACGCAAATTCGCTAGCGCCCCGTCGATACTATCTCTGGATTATTTTTGTCACTACTTCCTCACTTCTTGCTGGGGCATTTTTAGCTTGTGAGTAATTTCCAGATTATAGTCGATTAGCGCTTGCCAATATTAATCAAATTCAGCAATTAATTTCTGAACTTCTTCTGGTGTTTTCTTCTGGTGTTGAAGTTGGAGGCTGTTAATTTGCAGACACACTCTAATAACTTAATTTTTTTAATTTTCCCAAAATCCGGCACTTTTTGCTAAAATCTTAAATAAAAGTAACAAAAATATATGGGAATTGGCTGAGGGAAATTAGGGAAATCCCAGCAGCGCTGCAAAATTGGGATTCTCAAGACAGGCTGCGGGCGGGTAAGGGCTTGTGAGAAAGGGCGATTCTGCGGTGGCGCTACGGATGTTGCTGAGAAAAGTGAAGGATGGGGAGTTTATGCTGCGATCGATCGTGGCGATGGGATTGCGGCAGAGTCAAACTGCGGAAGCTTTGGCGGCGCTGTTAAAAATGACGCAGTTCGATCGCGCGATCGGAATGTGCGATCCGAAGCCGCTAACTCTTTGTCAATGTTCGGAAGCGAGGCGATGACATTTTGCACCGCCACAGTATAATAGCTCGGTTGTGCGATCGCTGCCACTGTTTCATCAATAAATACGTGGTTTTTGATGTGTATAGTATCTAGCCAACGCTTTCATTCATAGCGCAATTTTTGTACAATTTCTGTAGCGAGGCTGAGTCGCTACTAAAGTTTTTTTTACGCCTTAATTTTAAGAGGTTAAAAGTGCGGGACAAACTTGATACAGCGGATTCCAGGTTTATAAAGTACACCCCAGAAACCGGGTTTCTTCTGGATTTCTCGCCAGAAACCGGTTTTATTCAAGAAACCCGGTTTCTCTGTACTTCACTTACCTGGAAAGTGCTGTATACTTAAGATCGCGAATTAAATAACTTACAATTTTAATTGTTATTGTGGGATGGGCCTAAGAGCCCGTCCTTTTTGGACTGGCTATAAGAGCCCATCCCACTTTCAAGAGTGGAAGTTATTTAATTCTCATTCGTTACCTCTATGCCTTGGCGCTCTTTGATTTCAAGAGTGAATTTCTCGCATATATATCACCCGTGTTCTGTCACTATTATCTTTAACAATTCTTCGTATTTACTTTTAAGCTTCGAGCGCCGCTCCCCTCAAGAGAGTCATGGCAGCTATCTGGGCCGTCTCTCAATACCGAGGCAAAAAGTCACCTATGAGCGATCGACTGACTTTAAATCGTTTTGCTAAGTCTCTTTGTGTGCCTTCTTTGTTTGGCCACGCACTTAGTATCTTCTGTAGTAAGTCAATAGAATATGCAGCTATCTCTAAATAATTTGCTTTTTTTACATCTTTCAAGTTTACCCTCTTTGTGGCGGGTTTTATCTCAAAGTGCTGTAAGTCTCGTTATTTTGTGGTGAACAGAGGCTATAAATCATAGCATCTTTTGTCGCCAATGAAACAAATTGTGCAAAAAAAAGTTTTTTGGAAAATTCGCATAATTTTTGGGAAAAAGCACTGATAGATAATTAGGGTGTAGTAGCTAAGTAAAATTAGCCCTCGCCTGTTTACCGTAAGCAGGAAAAAAACGTGGCAGTATTGACTGGTACATTGACAAATGACAATCTTATCGGCGGGCCTGAGAATGACAACATCTCAGGGCTTGAGGGCAATGACACTTTAGTTGGCTTAGAGGGCAACGACACCTTGCTAGGCGGTGCAGGAAACGACAACCTCAGTGGAGGTGGGGGCAATGACTCCCTCCTTGGCGGTGACGGGGATAACACCCTGGATGGGGGTATCGGCAATGACTTTCTGAGTGGAGGTTTCGGCAAAATTAGTCTGGCTGGTGGCGATGGAGATGACTCGCTGCAAGGCGGCGGTGGCTCTAGCATTTTAGATAGCGGTGCGGGCAATGACCGCCTCTTTGGTAGCTTCAATAGCCTCCTCTTAGGAGGAGACGGCAATGACTATCTCAGTAGCGATCGTGATAGCACCTTAGAAGGGGGTGCTGGCGATGATACGCTTGCCGGATTTGGCAGTGGGAGGGTGGCGCGAGGTGGTGCAGGCAACGATCGCTATCTCCTGCGGGATTTTAGCCAGAATCAACTGCAAATTCAGGATACAGGTGGCATCGATCGCTTAGACTTTGTTGATGATTTTGGCATCGATATCAGTACCAGTCCTACCCAGTCCCTGTCGTTGTCATTGTCATCGGGAAATATAGGCTTGACTCGACAAGGCACTAATTTACAGATTGACATCAACAAAGATGGGATCGTCAGGACTACTGATGACATTGTAATTTCCGACTTCTTCGGTGCATCGGCGACTGTCGAAGGTGTTGGCTTCATCGAAACTGTGGGCAACCTCACTGGTGCGGCAATTCTCGCTGCTAATCTCACTGAGGCTACGGCTGCACCCGGAACCAATGCAATCACTGGTACTCCCGGCGATGATAACCTCACAGGCACTGTCGGCAATGACAACATTACAGTGCTTGACGGTAATGACACCATCGCTGGCTTAGATGGCAACGATACCTTGTTTGGTGGTGCAGGAAACGACAGCCTCAGTGGAGGTGGGGGCAATGACAGCCTGCTTGGTGATGACGGCAATGACACCTTGGATGGGGGTGTCGGCAATGACTTTTTGAATGGAGGTTTCAGTGGCAAGGATAGTTTGACTGGTGGCGATGGAGATGACACGCTCCAAGGCAGCAATGACGCCTCTTCAACTTTGGATGGTGGTGCGGGTAATGACAGTCTCTTTGCTAACTTCCCAAGCCTCCTATTAGGGGGAGACGGCAATGACTATCTCAGTGGTACTGGTGGTAGCACCTTAGAAGGAGGTGCTGGCGATGATACGCTCTCTGGATTTGGCAATGTGTTGCGAGGCGGTATAGGTAACGATCGCTATCTCATGCCGGATAACGGGAAGATTCCACTTCAAATTCAGGATACAGGTGGCATCGATCGCCTAGATTTTGTTGACTTCAACGGTAATATCAGTACCAGCCCTGCCCTATCCCTGTCGTTGTCATCGGGAAATACAGGCTTGACCCGACAAGGCACTAATTTAGTGATTGACATCAATCAAGACGGGATAGTCAGGGCTGGAGAGGAGGTGGTGATTTTAGACTTCTTCGGTGCATCGGCGACTGTCGAAGGTGCTGGCTTCATCGAAACTGTGGGCAACCTCTCTGGTACTGCGATTCTCGCGGCTAATCTGACTGAGGCTACGATAGCACCCGGAACCAGTGGCATAACGGGAACAGCAGGCAACGATAACCTCACCGGCACTGCGGCTAATGACAACATCTCAGGGCTTGAGGGCAATGACACCATCAGTGGCTTAGATGGCAACGACAGCTTGCTCGGCGGCGGAGGAAACAACAGCCTCAGTGGCGGTGGCGGAAATGACAGCCTTCTTGGCGGCAATGTCGATGACACCCTGGATGGAGGTATCGGCAACGACTTTCTGGATGGAGGTTTCGCTGGCAAAGACAGTCTGGCTGGTGGCGATGGAGATGACACGCTGGTAAACGGCTTCAATTTGGATGGCGGTGCGGGTAATGACAGCCTCCTTGGCAGCTTCCAGAGCCTCATCTTAGGAGGAGATGGCAATGACTATCTCAGTGGTAGTAATGGTAGCACCTTGGAAGGGGGTGCTGGCGATGATACGCTCTATACCAACTCTGGCAATGGCAGTGTGATGCGAGGCGGTGCAGGTAACGATCTTTATCAAATCCGACAGGATCAGGGAACAAATCAAATTTCGATTCAGGATACAGGCGGTATCGATCGCCTAGACTTTGTTGATTTTAACGGTAATGTCAGTACCAGCCCTACCCTGTCACTGTCGCTGTCATCGGGAAATACAGGCTTGGCCCGCCAAGGCACGAGTTTAGCGATCGACATCAATAAAGACGGTGTAGTCAGGGCTACGGATGACATTGTAATTTCCGACTTCTTCGGTGCATCGGCGACTGTCGAAGGTGTTGGCTTCATCGAAACTGTCGGCAATCTCGCTGGTAGCGAGATTCTCACAGCTAATTTACCAGAGGCGACTGCGGAACCCACGGCGCCAACACCTACGGCGCCAACACCCACGGCGCCAACACCCACAGCGCCAACACCCACGGCGCCAACACCCGCCGCGCCGACACCCGCCGCGCCAACACCGGTTGCACTCCCACCGCTGCCACCCACACCGACACCCACACCGGTTACGACGCCCACACCGGCTACCACACCCACACCCGTTTTCACTCCCGCGCCAGCTCAGACGATCGCACTTCCGATCGCACTCACATTCACCAACCGGCCCGCACCAAGCGAATTGCCACAGATTCTCGGCACCAGCGGCAACGACGCGATCGTTGGCAGCGAAGCTAACAATATCTTGTATGGCAACCAGGGCAACGACACCGTGGGAGGCAATGGCGGCGACGACATCCTATTTGGCGGCAAAGGTGATGACGGTGTATTCGGCGATGCTGGCAACGACCTCTTGTTTGGCAACCTCGGCAACGACACCCTTGTCGGCGGCGACGGTGCAGATACCGCATTAGGTGGCAAAGCTGACGATTTGATATTTGGCGGCGCTGGTAACGATGTCCTCGCAGGCGAACTCGGCAACAATACTTTACTCGGCGACGAGGGTAGCGATACTCTGTACGGCGGTGAAAATAATGATGTGTTGTTTGGCGGTAGCGGCAACGATTTCCTCTACAGCACAAAAGGTAACGACATCTTCGTTGGTGTTGACTACACTGCTGCTAATCCTGGGCTGGGCGAAGTCGATACGCTGATTGGCGCTGAAGGCAATGATACTTTCTTGCTGGGAGATGCCACCAAGTTCTATTACAACGATGGCAACGATACCGGCACTGGCGCAGGCGACTACGCTTTGATTGTCGGTTTCAACCCCATCGAAGATATCCTCCAACTTCAAGGTGCTCCTAGCACTTATCAGTTAGGTGAGTCTCCCGCAGGATTGCCTGCTGGAACCGCTATCTTTAAGAAGACTTCGGGATCGGATGAATTGATTGCGATCGTCCAATCAGTTTCTTTCCTGGCTATTGACAGCAACTCTTTGCGCTTCGTCTAAGGGCAAAGTTCGATTCCCCTCGATCGATCGGCGGTTGAAACCGCTTCTTGTCAAACGAAGTCCCTCTCGCTTGAGACTAATAAATTTAAGTTAGATTAAGTCCTGCCTTTGGTGCAGGACTTTTTTTGTGCGGTGGATGGGCGATCGGCGATCGCAAAATGGACACAGGACTTACGCATGGGGCTCAGAAACCGGGTTTTTTACGAAAATACTTTGTTGAAACCGCTAGATTTGGTAAAAAACCCGGTTTCTTTGGTCGGAGTGCCTAAGTCCTGTTACACTCAAAATCGCCTGATCCAAATCAGAAAATAGGTGTATAATGTTTTATAGTCGTTTTTGAGCGTAATTGCTACAAAGTAAAAACAGCTAAAAAACCCTAAGCGCGGGCGTAATTCAGTGGTAGAATGTCAGCTTCCCATGCTGAACGTCGTGGGTTCGAGTCCCACCGTCCGCTTTGACTGAATTTTCATATAATTATGGAAATTAATTAGTGCTATAAATTCAATCTATGGCTTATTTCTTAACCGCTGCTTTATATAAGTTCGTTGAACTACCTGATTTTGCTGAGCTGAAAGCACCGCTACTCGATTGTTGCAACAACAACAACGTTAAAGGCACTATCTTGCTGGCCCAAGAAGGCATTAATGGCACTATTGCCGGCTCGTCCGAGGGCGTACACGCAGTGCTGGCATTCTTGCGTAGTGACCCGCGTTTTGCGGATCTGGTACACAAGGAATCTTTCTCGGAAAAAGCACCTTTTTACCGCCTGAAAATACGCTTGAAGCGCGAAATAGTCACGATGGGAGTACCGGACATTAATCCCCGCCTCATGGCGGGCAAATATGTTAAGCCTGATGAGTGGAATAAGCTGCTTGACGATCCCGATGTTGTCGTGGTTGATGTGCGTAACGATTTCGAGGTATCTATGGGTACTTTTGAAGGCGCTATTAATCCAAAAACAAAAAGCTTTTCCGAGTTACCTGAATGGGTGCGGCGGGAAACAGCTTTACGCAATAAACCCAAGGTGGCAATGTTTTGTACGGGTGGTATTCGCTGCGAGAAATCGACTGCTTTTTTGCGTAGTCAAGGTTTTGAGGAAGTCTATCATCTCGAAGGCGGAATTTTAAAATATTTGGAAACGGTGCCGGAAGCAGAAAGTCGTTGGGAAGGTGAATGTTTTGTCTTTGATGAACGGGTTTCTGTTGGTCAGGACTTAAAGCCGGGTAACTATGAACTTTGTCGCGGTTGTCGTCACCCGATTAGTCAGGAAGATAAGGCTTCTGAATTATTTGTACTTGGTGTGAGTTGTCCTCATTGTCATGACTCAAAAACAGAAACCAAAAAACAAGCTTTATATGAACGTCAACGTCAGATTGAGCTTGCTAAGCGTCGCAACCAAGTACATATAGGCGCGCGCTACGATGGGAAGGAAAAAGTAGATGAAGCCTGCGACTAATATAGCAATCCTAAATGAGTCGTAAATTTTTTACCCCACCCCAGCCCTCCCCTTACCAAGGGGAGGGAGTTAGAAATTCACAAATGATTTAGGATTGCTATAGTATTAAAACTAAAGTCCAAGAAACCCGGTTTCTACGAAAAATCTTGTTTGACGACGAGAAATATCGAAAGAAACCGGGTTTCTGACCCGACAAACCCGATCGCGCGATCGACTAAACATATAACATGTCAGCAACATACCCGATTTTGTATTCCTTTCGCCGCTGTCCCTATGCTATGCGCGCGCGCTTGGCCTTGATGGTTAGCAATCGGGTGTGTGAGTTGCGGGAAGTTGTTTTGCGAGACAAACCACCAGAGATGTTGGAGGTATCTGCCAAAGGTACTGTACCAATATTGATTGATATTGACGGGCGTGTACTCGATCAAAGTATCGATATCATGTTGTGGGCATTGAGACAACACGATCCTGAAAAATGGTTGATGCCACAGCAAGGTTCTGTTACAGAAATGCTGGAACTAATTGCTCTATTTGATGATAGGTTTAAATATCATCTTGACCGTTATAAGTACCCGGATCGTTATCCCGGTGTTGATGCCCAAGTACATCGTTATGAAGGTTCTTTATATCTGGGCCGACTAAATGCACAGTTAAGCGCGACTAAATATTTATTTGGTAACAATGTAGCATTGGCTGATATGGCGATCGCACCTTTTGTGCGTCAATTTGCTCATACAGATCAAACTTGGTTCAACGAACAGCCTTGGCCGCCGCTACAAGCTTGGTTAGCAGCCTTCACAGACTCGGAAATTTATAGCAGTGTTATGCAGAAATATCCGAAATGGGAATCAGGTAATCTAGGCGTTATTTTTCCTTCCTCGTAATTAGTTATTCAGGACTTAGGCACTAAAGGGCGTTGAATCAAGGGTTTGAGATTGTTTCACTACGTTTTCTGCGAACATAAAATCGTAGTAGGTGCGTCAGTCCTATTATACTTATTCGCTGTCAGCATATTTATTCAATGCCCAAAATGTTAGTTACCATGCTAAACTTATTGTTTTCCGAATGCCAGATTGACCGAAAGCATCGAGGATACCCGCCACGTGATTCATTCCTTCGGAGACTCAAGACGGAGAAATCAAAAACGTGTATCCGATGAAACTTGCCGAACGTATTTATCCGTGGTGTCAATGCTTCAAATCTAAAATCTAAAATCTAAAATCTAAAATCGATTGACTGTCATTTGACTAGAAAAGTGACGGCGGCAAAAATCGCATTTTGCTAAAATTTTTAACGGAAAAGGATTTACTGTATTCTAGTAAGTATTGTCAGGCTGAAATTATGATTGATGTTGGTTCATTAGTTCGATCGCCCAGAAACGATTTGGGAGTCGGAAAAGTTGTCGAGGTATCGCGTATCGAGGCGGTAGTTGAATATTTTTGCTCAGTTAAAAATCGCATCCGCAAAACCGTGCCCTTAAGTCTACTGCAAGAAGCTAGACTTCAACGCCAAACCCGCTGCTACCTCTGGAGTACAACTCAGGAAAGATGGATAATTGGGCGAGTTTATGATTGGGATGAAGATAAATTAGAGTACGAAATTGACCTCCCCGACAGCCAAAGTTTGCAAGCTGTTGAAACCGAACTTTACGTTCGCTGCAATATCCCGATCGCCGATCCGATCGACATTTTAGCAGTCAAAGGCCAAGAAACGCCGTATTTTCACGATCGCCGATTGGCATTTGTTCAATCTGCGATCGAACAGCGGGCCGTCAGCCGGGGCATGACAGGTTTAATTTCTGCTAACATAGACCTCTATCCGCACCAAGTTGAAGTCGTCCGGCGCGTCCTAGAAGACCCAATCGTGCGCTATTTATTGGCAGACGAACCAGGACTCGGAAAAACAGTAGAAGCCGGGACAATTCTCCGCCAATTTCTGCTAGATGAACCCAACGGACGCGCTGTGGTACTCGTTCCGAAATACTTGCTCGAACAGTGGCGGCAGGAGTTGGAAAATAAATTCTATTTGTCTCATTTTGCTGACAGAGTGCAGCTTGCTGCTGTTAGCGACATCAATCAAATTAGCCGCAATGCTAATCTAGATTTTCTGATTGTGGATGAAGCGCATGATGTGGCGGCAATGGCACATTCGAGCGATCGTACTCAGCAGCAGTCCTTTGAACTCTGTCAGAAACTAGCTCAGAAAAGCAAAAATGTATTGTTATTATCTGCAACGCCAGTTATCGGCCATGAGCAAGATTTTCTAACGATGCTGCACTTGTTAGATCCGACAACTTACCGTCTTGATGACCTGGAAAGCTTTAAGGAACAGGTGCAAAACCGTCAAGAAATCGGCCGCGCTTTGCTGGATTTCCGAGAAAATGCCAAGCCTGCTGTTTTGCAAACAAAACTCGCTCAACTTCGCACTATTTTTGCCAAAGATGATTATTTAATCGGATTGGCAACTGAGTTAGAAAGTTGTTTGAAAACTAAAGAAACCGCAGAACAGGCTCGCCTTGTCCAAGCTATTCGTACTCACGTTAGAGATACCTACCGCCTGCATCGTCGCATCCTTCGCAACCGCCGGGATGCGGTTGAAGATGTGATTTTCGATCGAGATTCTGTCCCCAAAACTGAGTACGATCTGAATGATGAACAGTGGTCGGAAATTCAAAGCGTACTCGATAAATGGCGCACAGTCGCTCCCAAGTCGAGCGAATATCAGAGAATTTTTCTGCTGTTTTTCCGCGCTTCTGGTACTTGGCTGAATGTTTTAGAACGGGTTGTCAAAGCTCGCTTGCAGAAAAAATCGACTCCTGAACTCGATCGCGAATTTGGACAAAATGACACGGCAATTTTGACCAAAACGGAGCTGTTTCCCGAAGAAAGGGAAATGCTGGAAACCTTGCTCAATACCCTGGAAAAGCCCCAGGAAGGACTCGATCGACTGAGTTTGTTACGAATCGCCATTCTCCGATTTTTGGCAGTTGCTTTGAAGGTTCCGCGCGAGTATCACAGCAAACCTCGCGATTTGCTGTCGAGAATTCAACAGCAAATTAAACGGCCGATTCCGGGCGAACGTTTCCCGAAAATTGTGATTTTTACCAGTTTTACTGCAACTTGTAAAGAGATTGCGGAAAATTTAGCTAAAATCTTTGGTAAAAATGCGATCGCCAGCCATGACACGAGCAAATCGGCTGATGATGTTGAGGCTAGTCTCAAGCGGTTTAAGACTGAACCCCATTGTTTTATCTTAGTGTGCGATCGATCGGCTGAAGCAGGGGTAAATCTGCAATTGACAGATTGGTTAGTTCACTTCGATTTGCCGTGGTTTCCCAACCAGTTAGAACAAAGACTCGGCAGAGTCGATCGCATTGGCAGCAAAATGGGAGTGCAATTTTGTTTGTTTGCAGGCCCGGATTTGCCGGAGAGTCCCCACGAAGCTTGGTTTCAAGTTTTAAAAGATGGGTTTGATATCTTCAACAAATCTATTGCCAGCCTTCAGTTTTATGCTGAGGAAAAACTTCTCAAACTAGAAGAAAAGTTGTTTGCTGAGGGAGGCAAGGGCTTATCCAGCGAAATTGAAGCGATTAAAACAGAAATCGAACAAGAGAAAATCAAAATTGACGAACAGTACGTTCTCGATGAAATTGATATTCTTGATGACAGTGCATCTCAGTATTTTGAATCTCTCGACAACTGCGATGCTAAGCATAAAGAAATGCAGCGGGCTACTGAAGGTTGGTTGTGTCAAGCTCTTCACTTCAAACAAATTGAACATCCGAGTGTATCGGGGTTGATGCGCTATAAACCTACTCAAAAAACGTTAATTCCCTCGAAGGATTTGATGACCAGATTGGTTCCTTATTGCCAGCAATATGGTAGTTACAATCGCCGTATTGCTTATCAGAATGCTGATGTGGCTCTTTACCGCATTGGTGAGGGATTGATCGATGCACTTGGCTCTTATATTCGCTGGGACGATCGCGGTCAAGCTTTTGCCATGTGGCGGCATGATGAAAGTTGGGATGCGGATCCTGGGAAGGAGTGGTTCGGCTTTCAGTTTAATTATTCAATCCAGACTGATGTGCAGCCTGCCCAGCAAATTTTGCAAGCACAAAATATCGAAAATTACAACTTGAAAGCTTTGCAGCGCCGCGCTGATGCTCTGTTTCTCCCAATTTTTGAAACTGTGTTTGTAGATGCTCGCAGCGAGCCGATGTCTCTGGTGGAAAATGCGGAAATCCTGGCGATTTTGCAGCGGGATTATAAGGGGAAAGGCGGGCCGAATCGGGATTATAATTTGTCTAAAAATCGCACGTCGCTGATTGACATTTTTGTCGATCCGCTAGAATGGGATGATTTTTGTCAAAAGGGACGGGTTGTATCGGAGGAATTGCTGCGCGGGCGATCGGCTTTTGTGGAAATGTGCGATCGATCTGCTGTCACTGCTGCTATCCAACTCGAAAACCGGGTGAATCAATTGCAATTGCGATTGAATCGACTTTCTAAATCCGAACAACTTTTAGAATCGGTTTTGGCTGATGAAATCAATACCGAAAGTTTGTTGAGTCAAGCGGTTTTAGCTGGTATTCGCCGCCCGCACATGACTCTTGAGTCTGTTGGGTTTATTGTGATTTCTGGGCGTCCTCCTGCTGCTGTAAAGTCGGAGGATGAAGGATAATTTGTTTGGGAGGGCGATCGCTCTTTTTGGGGCGATTCCCTTCGGGATAGCTTCGCTTCACGCTTTTTTTGAACTGCAGATGCAGGCGGATAAACGCGGATGGACGCAGATGAAGGAAGGGGCGATCGGTTTTATCTAATACCAATTTTGTATGAGTCTGCACATATCTCGATCCCCCCTTTGTAGGGGCGGTGCTACCCCTACTCCCCGTGCCCGCCCCTACATAGGGTGGGACAAGATTCTTCTCGAAGTCAACCCCTACTCTCCAACAATCAGGGGGAGTAGGGGGTATGCCAGGGGGATCGAGATATGTGCAACTTCACATTAAATTGGTATAAACTGCAGAAGTGACAGCAATTTTGAGGCGATGGGACTGCAAAAATGGTAAGATAAAAGGAGTAGTAATAAGTAGCAGTTATTTAGTAAAAAGCCACGCTTCGGCCTGACATTAAAGCGCGTCGATCGCATGGCAATTTAACCGCACAGCCAAAATGAAGAAGTCTCCGATAAAAATTCTGCTCGTAGAGGACGATGGAGGGCTGAGTGCAACACTGGCAAATGTGTTGGAAGCAAATCATTACGGCTTCGATCGGGCAAATGACGGACAAGTTGGCCTAGAGTTGGCAGCAGCAATTGAGTACGATCTAATTGTGTTAGACGTGCAGGTTCCCAAACTCGATGGAATTAGTCTATGTCGGCAATTGCGATCGCAAGGCTACTGCAAACCGATCCTGTTAATGACGGCAAAGGATTCAGATGCGGAGGTGGTGGCTCTTTTCGATGCGGGAGCCGATGATTACATCAGCAAGCCTTTTGCTACGGAAGTATTACTGGCAAGAATCCGAACTTTGTTGCGACGCAGTAAAGCACTTTCCCCAGGAGGTTATACTCCGAATTCAGCGGCTAATACATTGACTTGGGGAGAGCTTTGTTTAGATTTAGAGTCTGGTAGAGTGACATTTTGCGAAGAAATAATTTCACTGACACCCACAGAATATAATCTGCTGGAATTATTACTGCGGAATCCCGATCGCATCTTTAGTCGCAATGCTATTTTGGATCGTCTGTGGGGATTTGATGACGCACCCACAGATCGCGCCATTATCACTCATATTAAGGATCTCAGAAAGAAACTGAAGGCAGGTGGCTTAACTGAAGAAATCATCGAAACAGTTTATGGCATGGGCTATCGACTGAAACCTTACCCTCAATCTGCGTCGTCTTGTTCAAATAATCCTGGGAGCGATCGCACTCACAAACATCAATCTCGTGGGGTAGATAAGTCTGAGAGCGACAAAGTTTTAGAGCGGTTTCGGGGAAGCTTCAACCAACAAATTTCTGTATTGGAGCAGGCAAAAACTGATTTATTAGCAGGAAAGTTAGAAACTGAATTACAGCAAGTGGCAAAACATGAAGCTCATAAATTGGTCGGTTCTCTGGGGTCTTTTGGTTATCCCGAAGGCTCGAAATTTGCACGCTATGCAGAAAATTTGCTCATAAACGATCGCTCTTTGACTGCTGAGGAAATTACTCGATTCTCGGAATTGGTGACAGGATTACAGCAGGAATTAGCCAAAACACCTATTAGAGCAACGGCTGCACCAGTTTCTAATATTTCAATTTTTAACTATCGGGTTTTGGTAGTTGATGATGATGCTGCATTAACGGAGCGATTGAAAGTAGAATCCGAAACTTGGGGATTTCGGATCAAAATTGCGCCGAATATTACTGCAGCCCGATCGCGTCTTGCTCTGTCAATGCCGGATGTGATGTTACTTGATTTAAGTTTTGCAGAGACAGAGGAAGATGGATTGACGCTACTGCGAGAACTGACCGAGCGATCGCCTAACCTGCCTATAATTGTCTTTACCGGACGAGATAGTCTTCCCGATCGCTTAGCTGTATCGCGCTTAGGTGCTAAGCAATTTCTCCACAAACCTGCAACCACCGAGCAAATTTTTCGAGCGATTTCCCGTGTTTTACCCACTCCCAAAACTTCTGAAGCCAAAGTCTTAATCGTAGATGATGACCCTGTGATCCTGGTTACATTATCAGCGTTACTGACTCCTTGGGGAATTGAGGTGACAACCCTCAAAGAACCACAGCAATTTTGGGATGTGTTAATTAGCACAGAGCCCGATTTAATAGTGCTGGATCTAGAAATGCCGATCGTCAGCGGCTTAGAATTGTGTCAAGTCGTTCGACAAGATATCCAATGGGAAAATTTACCGATTTTGGTGGTGACAGCCCATACCGAGCCAGAATCTCTGCAACAAGCCTTTGCAGCGGGAGCCGATGATTTTATTACCAAGCCGGTACTAGGGCCTGAATTAGTCACGCGGGTACTCAGCCGAATCAGGCGCAGTCGTCCTTTACTTAAACCGAGAAATATAGGACTTACGCATAGCCTGAATATATAGTCTTTTGTAGGGGCAAACCCCCCGTGGTTGCCCCCATACCTGGGATGATTGCGTAAGTCCTCAAATACTTAAATATAACTTACCCACGAGGGCTAAAAACCCAGTTTCTGCCTCAATCTAAAAAATTTAATTAATTAAGTAGATCGATGATAGAACCTACTGATGAAAATTATGGGAAAGGGCAAGAACAGCCACAGCAAATCCTGGCTAAAACAGCACTTTCTCCCTCCGAATCCCTCAAACTAGAAGATATTCTCAACACTACGGTAACGGAGCTCAGAAACATTCTGCAATGCGATCGCGTAATTATCTTCCAATTTGCTCCCGACTGGAGCCCAAAAGTGGTCGTAGAGTCAGTTGGTTCAGAATGGACACCAATCTTATCCACTCAGATACAGGAGCCTTGCTTGGTTGAAAGCTATATCGAATCCTTCAAACAAGGCTTATTCACATCTAAATCAGATATTTATACTGCCGGAATTGATACTTGTCACCCGGACTTCCTGGCCAATTTTCAAGTTAGAGCTAACCTGGTTATTCCTATCCTTAAGGGAGAAGAACTTTGGGGATTATTGATTGCCCATCACTGTGCAGCACCTCGCGAATGGCAAGCATCAGAAATTGAACTCATGGGACAGCTAGCAACTCAAGCTGGAATTGCCATTCAGCAAGCTGATTTATTTGAGCAAGTACAAATGGAAGTGAGAGAGCGCCAACAAGCAGAAATTGCTCTACAACAACTCCATACTGAACTCGAACAACGAGTCATAGAACGGACGGCAGAACTCACTGAAGTCAACCATAGCTGCCAACAATATATCAATCAAGTTGAAGACCTCTATAATAATGCTCCCTGTGGCTATCATTCCCTAGATGCTGCAGGAACAATAATTATGATTAATGATACGGAACTGAAGTGGTTAGGCTATACCAGCGATGAAATTGTATACAAAACTAAATATGTTGATTTAATGACACTTGAAAGTAAAAATATTTTTCATCAAAACTTTCCCTTATTTAAAAAACAAGGCTGGATCGAGAATGTAGAGTTTCAGATGTTGAAGAAAAACGGAACACCCATGTGGTTCAACTTAAATGCTACAGCAATTTATGATGAAGCAGGTAACTTCATGATGAGTCGTTCTAGCGTATTTGATATCACCGATCGCAAACGGACTGAAGAAGCATTCCGCCAATATGAACGCATCGTCTTCAATACAACAGATGGGATTGTGTTGATGGATCGCAACTATATTTATCAAATAGTCAATCAAGCTTATTTGACTTGGTGCAACAAATCTGAAAGCGAAGTTATCGGAAATTATGTTAGGAATATCCTGGATGCAGATGTGTTCGATAATATGATAAAACCTCGGTTAGACAGATGTTTGGATGGCGAAACAATTCAGTATGAAAACTGGTTTACTTCTCCCAATTTAGTCAGGCAATTTTTGAGCGTTACTTATACACCTTTACGTGATACAGGCGAAAATATTGTCGGGATAATCGTTATTCTGCGCGATCTGACTAAACTTAAACAAGCCGAACAAATGCTGGAGCTTCAGGCTGTCATTACCCGCAACATGGCGGAAGGCATTTGTTTAGTAAGAGCAGATAATGCAGTTATTGTCTATGCCAATCCTAAATTTGAGCAGATGTTTGGCTATGACTCTGGCGAACTCAACGGTCACCACGTTTCGATTCTCAACTATGCCACCGAATCGGTCAGCCCTGAAGAGGTAAATCAAGCCATTCGATCTGCTGTTTTACAAAGGGGTGAATTTAGTTATGAAGTCCAGAATGTCAAGAAAGATGGGACTCCATTTTGGTGTAGTGCAACTTGCTCTGCATTCAATCATTCCGACTATGGCGATGTTCTGGTGGCCGTTCATCAAGATATCACAGTAGCGAAGCACCTGGAAGAAGTTCGACAAGAGGCGGAAGCAGCCTTACTACAGAAATCCCGAAAGGAAAATTTGCTCTGGAGGATTACTCAAGGGATTCGCCAATCTTTGGATCTGAATGCGGTTCTAAATACTGCTGTTACTGAAATCAGGCAGACATTACAAACCGATCGCACTGCCATTTACCGCTTTAATCCTGATTGGAGTGGTGATTTTGTTGTGGAGTCAGTTGGTGAGGATTGGGTACAACTGATAGGAAGCGATCTTCAAAAAAATTGTGCAGATACCTATCTGCAAGAAACTCACGGCGGTCGATTCCGAAATAATGAAAGTTTTGTGGTTAATAATATTTACTGCGCTGAAATTCAACCATGTCATATCGAGCTAGTGGAACAATTGCAAGCAAAAAGTTATGCAGTTTTTCCGATATTTTTGAGAGAAAATCTCTGGGGTTTGTTAGCTATTTACCAAAATACGGCACCTCGTCAATGGCAATCGTGGGAAATAGAATTACTTGAACAGATTGCCAGCCAATTGTCGATCGCCATTCAGCAATCCAAACTCTACCGACAACTTCAGGTCGAACTGCAAGAACGTCAGCAAGCCGAAGCCACGATCCGAGAAGCCGAACGACGCTGGCGATCGCTCTTGGATAACGTGCAGTTGATTGTTGTCGGACTTGATATAGAGGCAAATGTCAATTATGTCAATCCTTTCTTCTTAAAAATTACGGGATATACTAACCTAGAAGTTATCGGAAAAAATTGGTTTGAAAACTTCTTACCCGGTTCTCTTCAAGAATCAGTTAAAATTGTTTTTTCGGAAGTTTTAGGCCATAAATTTCATCCTTATTATCAAAATTTTATCTTGACAAAATCTGGTGAAGAACGGTTCATTGCTTGGAACAATACCATGCTGCAAGATTCAGAGGGAAACATCATTGGAACTATCAGCATTGGGGAAGATATTACCGAACGACAAAAGCTCGAACACATTAAAAATGAGTTTATTGGCATTGTCAGCCATGAACTTCGCACTCCTTTGACAGGAATTCAAATGTCCTTGGGACTAATAAAAAGTGGGGTTTATGATAAAAAGCCGGAAAAATCTAGACGCATGATTGAAATCGCCCTCCTCGATACCAATCGTTTAGTGAACCTGGTTAATGATATTTTAGATTTGGAGCGCCTAGACTCCGGGCGGGCAATTGTGGAAAAAACCGTTTGCAAAGCTGCCGATTTGATGCAGCAAGCGGTAGATAGCACTCAGGCGATCGCTACTCAACAGCAGATATCATTAATCGTTACCCCCACGGATGCAGAAGTCTGGGCAACAGGAGATGCGATCGTCCAAACCTTAACAAATTTGCTCAGTAATGCGATTAAATTCTCACCTGCCGATTCCACAATTCATCTGAGTGCCGAAAACCAGACAGACTTTGTGCTTTTCCAAGTTAGCGATCGCGGGCGAGGCATTCCTGCAGATAAACTAGAACTCATTTTTGGGCGATTTCAGCAAGTCGATGCCTCCGACTCCCGTGAAAAAGGAGGCACAGGTTTAGGTTTAGCAATCTGTCGCAGTATAGTGGAGCGGCATGGTGGCAAAATCTGGGCCGAAAGTATCTTAGGTGAAGGCAGCACATTTTGCTTCACCCTACCCTTAGCCACAGTTGAATAACGCTTAGATTCATCTGTACCGTCAATCCCAAATCCAAAATCTGCAATCCCAAATCCGATGACACACAGACAAATTCTAGTTGTTGACGATGAAGAACACCTTCGGGAACTTGTGCAAGCCTGCTTAGAAGATTTAGGCGGATGGAAAACAGTGGGGGCACGATCGGGAGAGGAATGTTTACAAATACTGCAAACAGAACAACCCAATGCTATTTTGCTGGATGTATCTATGCCGGGAATGGATGGGTTTGCTGTGTACGAGATCCTCCAATCCGATCCGATTACTCGATCGATTCCAGTGATTCTGCTGACAGCGAAAGTTTTGCCCAGCGATCGGGCTAAATTTGCCCAAATGGCGGTAGCTGGGGTAATTGCCAAACCCATCCAACCCATCACTTTGACGGAAGAAGTAGCAGAGATTTTGGGATGGAATGAATAAATTTTACCATTTTTGTGAATTTTTGTAACAATAACGGAATCTTTACCAATTCCTTACCGTTGCTATTTAGTCTCCTGTTATGCAGCTAACAGTTCTTTGCATTAGGAGGAGACTCGATGAATGCTTTTCAGGTTTTGAATGATATAAATCAGGATCTCGCAGATTCATTTTCCGGTTTGCCCACTGCTTGTCAGCAATCCACGCTTGGGATTGCTCATACAGAGGAAACACCGATCGCAGGCATTAAAGTTCAAGAAAAGGATGCGACACTTATCGTTAAAGTTCACATCTCTGACATTCATCTTGTCAAATTGAATCTCCAAATCACTCCAGAAACTGTTTTAATCCAAGGTCAACCTACCGAATCGGCTGTAGTAGAAGGTTATTTCCTTCCTAGTGGATTTCAAAGTCTCATTCCGTTGCCCCACCGCCTACATCCTGAAATCTATGCGGCTGAAATAGACCAGGATGGTTTAATACTTCAGATTGCTAAAGAGTTGAGAGTTGAGCAATCCGAAGTTCGGATTCAACTCTCAAATACACATCTTTGAGCGATTGCTTAAAGATGGGTATTTGACACCCAATTGGCAACCGAAAGATTGATTTTTAATCAACCCAAATAAAATGAACACTTTGCAATTAGCTAATTATGATGGCAGTCTCCTGCCCGAAAACAAGATGAAAGGGAAGCAAATTCTCATCGTTGACGACCAAGAACACCTCCGCGAACTGATACAGTTGTGCCTGGAAGACCTCGCGGGATGGAACACGCTGGTGGCCGAATCAGGACAAGAATGTTTACAAATCCTACAAACAGAACGACCTAATGCTATTTTGCTGGATATATCAATGCCTGGAATGGATGGGTTTGCTGTGTACGAGATCCTCCAATCCGATCCGATTACTCGATCGATTCCAGTGATTCTGCTGACAGCAAGAGTGATGTCAAGCGATATGGCTGAATTTGCCAAAATGGGCGTTGCTGGGGTAATTCGCAAACCATTTGAACCCACCACCCTGCCGGGAAAAGTGGCAGAGATGTTGGGATGGGATGATTGACACTCCCCGGTATGGCAGACGCAGGATTTTTAAGAGTTTACCTCTAAATTCATAGAGTTGCTGCTTCAATCGATAGTTTAAAGGTGAAATTCCATCGCACAGGCGTAACGCCCGTGCCACAATAGAAGCGGATAAATAAAAGGGCTTTCGCACTTACTGACTAAACCTCCTCAAAAATCGCGCCTCGCTGCTGTAGATTCACCTGCATTTCCTCATCCATTCCTGAATTGTTCCCGAATCTGGCTGACTCGACATTCGCACCACTGAAATTAGTATTTGTTAAGTTCACTTCCAGCAGATTTGCGCCGCTCAAATTAGCACCGCTGAGGTTAGCTAAAGCTAGACTTGCTTTGTGCAAATCTGCACCGCTTAAATCAGCATTTCCTAAGAAAGCCCCACTCAAATCTGCACCGCCGAATTTGGCATTTTGCAGGTTGGCGTCGCTGAAATCGGCATCGTTTAAGGTTGCACCCCGGAAATTTGCCCGATCGAGATTTGCGCTGCTAAAATCCACTGCACTTAAATTCGTTCCGCGCAAGCTGCTACCCGCGAAATCAAGTGCTGGATTGAGATTGGCGATTTTTGCCAACTCTACAAAGTTGTCGGTTTCAGCGGAAATAATGCGATCGACCATTTCCTGCAATTGGGATTCAGCTTCCGGCACAATTTCCACTTCGCGCGGTTCAACCGGAGGCAAATTGTAGGACAATAGCGCCCAACTGAGGGCAGGTTGGAGTTTATTTGCTTGCAGGTATACAGTCAGGATTCTTTCTAAAACCGAATGTTGATTTGGCGTGATCTCGTGCGGCCACAAACCCTCCGCATCTGTGAGATTAATATCTTCTTTAGCAACTTCAAAAGCCGCTGCCATCCGAAATTCTTTGGCAGTAATTTCTCCCAGCTTAGCGCTTTTTAGCAAACCTTTTAATACTGATTTGCCCTGTTCCACTGCAAAAATCCAAGCTGGGGTTGTATCATCGCTGATTGTGGAAACGTGACAAAATATGCTCTCTGTCTCCTTAATTTTTTCCAAATCCTCGCCGCCCTGAACTTCCCGCTGACTTTCGGTTACTAAATTTTCTGTACTGCTTGGAATTGGCAGGGTTTCTTCTATTGGCAAAAGCTTGAAAGAACCGACTAACTGACGTGAGGCTACGGGTATTTCGCAGTTTTCTAGATAGAGTTTGAGCGTCCCGCCTTGCAGACCAAATTTGACGCGACCACCTAGCAGGGGTTCCCAATGCTCGTTAAAATTCAGGCTCAAGTGAATGTCGAGCTGCTGGGTTTGGGGTGCAACCGATGGAACTGGAATTGCTTCAAATTGCATCCACAAGCAATCTGGGTATTTGTTGTGAGACTCTAGCGATCGCATATCGGGTAGAATTGCTGGCACTACCAGCCTGTAATTGATATTTAAATTAGTTTATCATCTCTATTTTATCACAACACAGCTTTTTTTCGTGGATAAAATTGTAAATTTTGTTTAATTTCCTCCGCCCTTCATTGGTTTTGCTGAATTTGACTTTTTACCCAATTCCGAAATGCTTTTACTAATTCCAAATAGTCCATTGTTTCTGCTTGTTCCAAAAATCTGACAATCTCTAAAACAGCCACGCTGGGAAATGCTAAACTGAGTTCGCCCTCAACGTATTCTCCATTTTCTAATCTGTTGATTCTGAGTCGAGATCCATTATAAATCCAAACTTCCGGCACTCCCAGATCCCTATAAACCTGCAAGGTATTTTCCGAACGGCTGGTAATATCAATTTCCACCACTAAATCCGGCGGCGGATCTTGACTCAGGTCAATTCTTTTTTTGCCTTTAACTGCACTAATATTCTGGATGTAAAAACATTCATCCGGTTCTGCACCGCTAAGTTCAGGACGCTTGAAAGTTGTGGAACCAAGGGGTTCAATTCTCACCTCTAATTCTTCCGCTAAGGTTTCAACAAATCGACCCATTATTGTTTTGAAGCGTTCGTGTTCTGGGGAGGGTACCATAATTTTCAAATTGCCACGACTATATGTCAGTCGAATTTGCCGATCGCCAATTTCGGCAAGCAAAGTTTCGTAGGTTTGCCAACTGATACCCGATAGCTCGACAATTTGTTCGGGTGGAGCAAGAGTTTTAGCTGTCATCTGATTTTAGATTTTAGATTTTAGATTTTAGATTTCTCCCGCGAATAAATCGGGGGTCAGAAACCAAATTGTTTTGGATGATAGCGATTAAAAGGGCGGGTTTTTGAGATTGTCAATTATTGGCAGATATTTTTCGTGAACCCGCCCCTACCCTATTAGGGGTAATCGACCGGACATAATATCATTCATTTGCACTTTTAGATTATATCATCGAAAAAAGCTCGATCGCTCTTTAATTACTGAGTTAAAATATGTGCTATCGAGCCAGAATATTTAGTCACCACTCTGCGCGGGAAATACCGCAGATAAATCGAGAGACAAATCTGGGAAACCTGGAATTACCACAACCTCATTCGGCAAAACCACTCGTTTGACTCGATAATCGAAACCACCTCTTTGTTTTTGATAAGGTTCGCTGTGCATTTCCAGTTGAATATCTACCAAATTAAATATCCAATAATCAGAAATTTCCGATTCAGCATAGAGAGATAACTTGGTTCTCCTGTCGTATTTCAAAGTAGAATCGGAAACCTCAATTACCAGCAAAATATCAGCAGGCTCCGGGTGAGAAGATAAATAATTATCAGAACGATTGCGAGCAATAACAACATCAGGCTCTGGTTCGCTATCAGCCGACAAAATAATCGGCTCTTGACCGCGCACGATCGCTCGTTCTTCCAGCAGTGGGTACAATTTTTTAAGCAATAGCGAATTACAAACAGAGTGAAACGTACCTTTTGCAGCCATTTTGATAATTTCTCCGCGAATCAATTCAACTCGCTCATCGGGGGCGAAAAATCCCAGTTCTCCCAAACGGTGATATTCGGCGATCGAGAATCGTTTTGCAGTTACGGCAGTCATAGCTTTTCTTACCCTCTACAATTACCAACATTTCCCATTCTACTCAAAAATCCCGCCCCGTGCCATCAATTCAACCTTCAGGGCTTCCGCAATTCCGACACAACCCAAAAACTTCGCATTTTTAACTACAGTATTTTTCAAATCAGCGCGGCTCAAATCAGCACCTTTTAAATTCGCTCCACTCAAATTAACACCACTTAAATCAGCATTCTTGAAATCAGTATTTGTCAAATTTGCATTTACTAAAATCGCATTCGGTAAATAAGCACTGCTCAAATTGGCGTTGGTTAAATTTGCACCGCTCAAATTCGCCCTGGGCAGCTTTGTCCGCAAATCAGCACCGCTCAAATTGGCGCTGCTGAGTTCAGCATCCCGCAAATTAGCATTGCACAAATTAGCATCAATTAAAATAGCAGCGCTCAGCAAAGCACCGCTGAGATCGGCCAAAGTCAAGTCTGCGCCTCGGAGGTTGGTTTCGCGCAAATCTGCACCGTTAAAATCAGCGTAGTGCAAGTCAAAACCGCTTAAATTAGCCCCAGCAAAATCCTCAATCGGATTCAAACCAACTGTTTCTGCAAGTTGTACAAAACTCTTATTTTTATCAGTTAAAAACAGTTCGCGGACGATCGCCAATTGCTCCTGTCGGTACTGGTTAGCCTTGTCATAATCTGCTAAATACTTGTAGCCGAGCTTCAAATACTTGAGAGCATTGCGCTCAATGCGATCGTCCTTGCTGGTGCGCGCGATCGACAACTGCTGGTGATAGCATTCGATCGCACCAGGCAAATCTCCCTTAGCATCGTAAGCTAGCGCCAAATTGCCCAAAGTTTCCAATTCAGAGCGCCCGTCGCCAGTATCCCGCGCGATCGCCAAACGCTGCTGCTGGTAATCAATAGCACCAGAAAAATCCTCAAGAGCACAGCAAGCATTGCCCAAATTTCCCAAAGCATTTGCCTCGCCCCGGCGATCGCCAATTTCCCGCGCTAACATCAAATGTTGCTGGTAGCAGTCGATCGCCTGAGCATAATTCAAGAGCGCTTCGTAAGCTACACCCATATTACCCAGCGCCGCACCCGATCGGCGCTTATCGTCCATTGAGCGATACAGCGCCAGCGCTTTCTGCCAAGAATCCAGCGCCGCCTCAAATTGACGCGCCTGATATTGCGAAATCCCCTGCTTGATTAGCTCGCTAGCTTGTTCGCTCATACTGTCCAAATTAGTTAATAACTAAAGCTGATATTAACTGAGATATTGCACCATTCTCGCTTAACAGGCAAGATGCCTGTTCCACGAGAAAATTCACTCTTTGTGGAACAGGCCGGAAAGCCTGTTCATAAAAAGCTGATTGAGAATGGTGCAAGATTTCAGTATGGCCCATCCCCCTCTCCCCCATCCGTACTTTCACGTCCGTACAAAAAAAAGACAAAAAAAAGAGAGAGCTACCTAAGTAACTCCCTCTGCCATCAGGGTGCATCTACATAACACAATATAACACTATCGGGATGAGGGGTGTCACCCCCCAAACGTGAAGATGTTGTAAAGAAATGTAGATTAATTATAAAGTTACGATCCCGCCAGAAGGGCGAGCTCAGGAAAAACCGATCGCCCGCCGCTGTATCCGCTACACGATCCCCTTAACGAATGCTTAACCTGGGGCGTTAAGCTTCGCCGCCAGCAGCTCATTGGTCAGTTTGGGATCGGCCCGGCCGCCCGTTTCCTTCATCACCTTGCCGACAAAAAAGCCCAGCAGCTTAGTTTTACCGCCTCGGTACTGTTCGAGCTCCTTGGGATTGGCGGCTAACACCGCATCGATCGCTCGATCGATCGCCCCAGTATCCGAAATTTGAATCAAACCCTTGCTTTCAACAAACTTTTGAGGCGAACCACCATTTGCCAGCAACTCCGGCAAAATATCCTTAGCGATTTTGCCACTGATCGTACCGGCCTCAATTAGCCCCAGCAGTTCAGCTAAATCCTGCGGTTGGAAAGGAATTTCTGCGATCGCCAGTTTTTCATTTTTCAGATAAGCAGTAATATCGCCCATCACCCAATTGGCAGCTTGTTTAGCCACAGCACCGGCGGCGATCGATTTTTCAAAATACTCCGCCACCGCTTTGTCGTCAGTCAGCACCCGCGCGTCGTAGGGAGAAAGACCGAGCTCAGTTTCGTAGCGATGGCGCTTCATTGCCGGCAATTCTGGCAGTTGAGCTTGCCAATCCTGCAATTGCTCAGTCGAAACTTTGATCGGAGGCAAATCCGGTTCCGGGAAATACCGATAATCGCTCGCACCTTCCTTAACCCGCATACTGAAAGTACACTGCTTGTTTTCATCCCACAGCCTGGTTTCTTGGATGATGGTTTCGCCATTTTCCACCGCTTGAATTTGTCGCTCGATCTCATAATCGATCGCCCGTTCGATCGCATTAAAAGAGTTCATATTTTTAATTTCCACCTTCGTGCCGAACTCTTTTCTGCCCACGGGGCGCACCGAAATATTCACGTCGCACCGGAGTGAACCTTCCTGCATATTCCCGTCGCCAACACCGATGTAGCGCACGATCCGGCGCAATTCTTGACCGTATTCGGCAGCTTCCGCGCCCGATCGCAAATCCGGTTCCGAAACAATTTCGATTAGAGGCACACCGGCGCGGTTGTAATCCACCATTGAATAAGTTGAACCGCTGAGCCGATCGCTGCCGCCGTGAACCAATTTTCCGGCATCTTCCTCCATGTGCAAGCGAGTGATCCCGATTTTTTTTCTAGTAGAATTTCCCGTCTCATCCACCAGTTCAATTTCTAGCCAGCCGTTAGTAGCGATCGGCAAATCGAACTGAGAAATTTGATAATTTTTCGGCAAATCGGGATAGAAATATTGCTTGCGGTCAAACTTACTGTAAGGTGCGATTTCGCAGTTGAGAGCCAGCCCTGCTTTCACCGCATACTCCAGCACTTTTTGATTTAATACGGGCAAAACTCCCGGCATTCCCATACAAATTGGGTCAATGTTAGTATTTGGGGCATTGCCAAATTCTGTAGAAGAACTGGAGAAAATTTTAGTATTCGTACTTAATTGACAATGAGTTTCGAGGCCGATAATGGCTTCGTACTGAGTTCGGTTTTTTATCGAAGAGGGTGCAGCAGCAGTCATAAGCAATTTAAAAGACTGAATAACTTTAGATTTTATTTTAGCTTTTTATTGACCAAACTGATGGGAGAGTATTTGTAGGTAGGGGCGGTTTCATTGGTGTCAACAAGCGTGTCAAACCCTGATTTCGGCAGGTTTAAACCCCTGACGGACTTTGAGCAAGCGTGTTTAGTTGAGACAAATGGGGCTCTGCATACGCAACGCCCTGCTACAGATTGGCGATCGACCCAAGGCTGCAGCCACGCCGAGAGCCTTTGGATCGCCCCCAAACAACAACTCTGTGCAAAAATATACTTAGCGCCAGCTCCTGCCCGCACCATTCCCTTACCCAGGAGAGTTTTAGATCGATCGACTACAATTGCCGATCGATCTGCACCCCAAATCCTTTGACTGGCTGTATTTAATAACGCCGCCCGCCTCCAACGATCAGCTCCACGCACAGACTAAAAATTAAAAATGTATAATTTAACAGGAAATTACATATTTTTAATTTTTAAGCTTTAATTTTGAATTCTCAAAGTAACACTTGCCTAAGTGTCAAAACTATGCGTGAAATTCCAGTTAAAAGTGCCAGACTGTTTCAGAACAGCATCACTGAGCTAGAGCAGGCGGAATTAGCCCTCGAACTCGCTTGGAACGAACTCGAAAAACAAACAGCAGAAACCATTGCTCACATTGCCAACACTGGCTCAGCAAACACACAGGAAATTAGCGATCGCTTCGCCAGGGCGAAGCAACTCCGGCAGCAACTTCAAACTCAAATAAAAAAAGCCAACTCGCGGCGGGAATTTCACCTAGAAAACTCACCAATGGCCGTTGTAGAGTGGGACAAAGAATTTCGGGTAGTGCAGTGGTCGCCAATGGCAGAAAAAATATTTGGCTGGAGTGCAGCAGAAGTAATCGGCAAATACTGGCACGAATGGTCAATAGTTCATCAAGAAGACTTCGAGGAAGTGTGTGCCGTCACAAATCAACTATTACACAGCAGAGAACCCCGCAACATTTGCCGCAACCGCAACTATACAAAAGATGGCTCAGTAATTTACTGTGAATGGTACAATTCCGCACTAATCGATGAATCGGGAAGAGTAGTTTCAATTCTCTCTTTTGCCAGAGACATAACCGATTTCCACCGCGCTCAAGAAGAACTGCATAGGCGCGAACAAGCTTTCAGCGCCATCGCCGAAAATGCGACCGATATTATCGCCCGGTTCGATCGCAAACTCTGCCTCCTTTACATCAACCCAGCAGTAGAATCAACAATTGGAAAACACGCCGAAAAATTGATTGGCAAAACCAACCAAGAATCAGGAATGCCACCGCACCTGTGCAGCCTGTGGGATGAGGCTTTTATGAAAGTTTTTGGTAGCGGCAAACAAGAAACCATAGAATTTGACTTGCCCACTTCCGAAGGCATAAAATATTACCACTGTCGAGTCATTCCCGAGTTTGCTGAAGACAATTCAGTAGAAACAGTTTTATCCATCTCCCGCGACATCACAGAACTCAAACAAGTCGAAGATCAGTTGCGACAAAGCGAATCCAAATTTAAAGCCATAGTAGATTCTAATATTATCGGCTTAATTTTTTGGGATCTTGACGGCCACATTACAGATGCGAACGCGGCTTTTTTAAACACGGTAAATTATACGCGGGACGAGCTGCTTGCCGGAAAAGTTAACTGGCAAGAAATGACACCACCTGAATACGTGGGTTTAGATACAGAAAAAGTTGCCGAACTGAAGGCTAGAAATACGGTTGTTCCCTTTGAAAAAGAATTTATATGCTCCGATGGTAGCCGCGTTCCGGTGCTGCTGGGCAGCACATTTTTAGAAGGAACGAAGCAATTAGGCGTCAGTTTTGTGCTGGACTTGAGCGAGCGCAAGCAGGCAGAATTGGAACTGCAAAAACATCAGCAACTTTTAGAGAGTATTGTTACAACTATACCTAATTTTCTCTACATTTACGATGCAGTAAAAAACCAAAATATTTATGCAAATGAATCTGTCACAGCTATGCTGGGATACACTCCCCAAGAATTGCAAGATTTGGGGACAGACGCTGTAGCCAACTTAGTTCATCCCGACGATCTGTTAAAGCTAATTACAGGTATGGAGCGACTAAAACACAGTAGGAATCCCTATGAAACCGATGACAGAGACTACAGAATCAAACACAAAAATGGGGAATGGCGCTGGGTGCACGCTCGCTCTAAAGTTTTCAAAAGAACGCCAGACGGACAAATGAGGCAAATTATCGGTTCCGTACTCGACATCAGCGATCGCAAACAAGCCGAAGAATCATTAAAACAGCAAAAAGAACTGCTGCAAACAATCTTCGACAACGTGCCGATTATGCTCGCATTATTAGACAAAAATGGTCAAATAAACTGGGTGAACCGCCACTGGGAACAAGTGCTAGGCTGGAGTTTGGCAGAAATCAAAAACCGTGATATCTTGGCAGAATTTTATCCGCAGCCAGAATACCGTCAATATGTTTTGGATGAAATAAAAGCAGCAAATGAGAAGTGGAGCGACTTCAAAACAAAAGTTAAAGACGGGCGAATTATCGACACTTCTTGGGCAAATGTTCGTCTTTCAGACGGCAGTTGTATCGGCATTGGTCAAGATATCACCGAACGCAAACGAGTAGAATTAGAGCTCAAAGAACTTAACGAAACTTTAGAAGCTCAAGTCGCGCAACGTACTGCAGAATTAGAAATTTTTTTTGATGCTTTGCCCGACCACATTTTTGTGGTAGATAGCGATAATATGCGACTGTCTTTTGTCAACCAATCTGTTGCCAAAACTGCTGGATTAAATAGCAGAAAAGAGATGCAGGGCAAAACTATTTTTGAATGTTTCTCCCCCGAAATAGCCGCCAAATTCTCTAGGGAAAATTCGCAGGTATTTGAAACAGGGGAAACTCTGCACTTGCAGGATAAATTTGTAATTGCTGGCGAGACCAGTTACTACGATACTTTTAAAATTCCCCTCAGAAATCTCGACGGCGAGGTTTATGCTTTAATTGGCACTTCTCGCGATATCACTGAGTTGGTAGAGACAAAACAAGCTTTGTCAGAACGCACAGAGCAATTAGAAGCTGCCAATCAAGAATTAGAATCTTTTTCTTACTCAGTTTCCCACGACTTGCGCGCACCTTTGCGACACATTTCAGGTTTTGTAGAAGCGTTGAAACAGCGGCTAGAATTAACTGAGGCTTTGAGCGATCGCAAAATAGTTCACTATATGGAAGTAATTGAAGACAGCAGCCAAAAAATGAGCCTGTTGATTGACGGTTTGCTCGCCCTGTCGCGGGTGACTCGCACCGAGTTGAGGCAAATTCCGATCGATCTGAGCCGTTTGGTACAAAATGCGATTAAATTGACTAAACCACCAACAGTCGCAGATCCGGCCCAAACTCCCCACAGCGTTGAATTTGCCGTCGGAAATTTGCCGACAGTAATGGGAGATTCAACCTTGCTGCAACAGGTGTTCAGCAACTTGATTAGCAACGCCGTCAAGTTCAGCCGCGGACGCAATCCGGCTACAATAGTTATTGAGGGTTTACCCGATGGGACGATTTTTGTCAAGGATAACGGGGTGGGTTTTCCGATGGAATATGCCGATCGCCTGTTTGGAGCCTTTCAGAGGCTGCACTCCCAGAGAGAATTTGAAGGTACGGGCATCGGTTTGGCGATCGTCCAGCGGATTATTCACCGCCACGGCGGTACGGTTTGGGCCGAAAGCCTACCTAGTCAAGGAGCCACCTTTTACTTTAAACTAGGGCAAACAATCTCAAACGGTAATATAGATTCATAAGTTAAGTCTATAAGAGTTTTAAATGAAAAATTTAAAACTCTTATAGACTTAAATAAGTCACGATCGGTGAGAGCATCCGAATTTTGGTGTGACAGGAGTGTTCACTGTTAGGGATGGAAGCGAAAGATATAGGCGGGGCTGTGCAAGATGCTCGTACTCCTAAAAAATGCTCTTTTAAAAATTGGGGTGCTCCCCAATCGGTTCGTCAGCCCTCGACTGCAGGTGCTAAATAAAGGTCTTGCGAGTAGAGTATATAATTAATTTTGCTAAAAATATCGAGATAAAATTAATAACAAAACTAAGTCTAAAAAATTACTAGCAAAAACACAAATAACCAATTGAAAACATCCCCAATACCTTATGTTAGATATAAATGAAACCAACTATCTACTAAAAATGGTAGCGGAATCAACATTAAACTTGTTGATTATCGAAGACATGGCAGAAGATATGGAATTAATAGTGCTCGCCTTAGAATCGGGGGGTGTAAATTTTAAGTGCGACACTGCCGAAACAGCAACAGAGTGCAGAAAACTGCTCGAAAATTGCCAGTACGATGCTGTACTCTCAGATTACCGCCTCCCCGGCTTCAACGGTTTAGAAGTATTGAAATTAATGCAGGAATTAGGGCAAGACATACCCTTAATTTTAGTAACGGGAAGTTTGGGAGAAGAAGCGGCAGTTGAGTGCCTCAAAGCTGGAATGACCGATTACGTATTAAAAGGGCGGCTGTTTAGGTTGCCAACAGTCTTAGAACGATCGCTCCAAGAATACAAAATGCGGCGCCAGCAACAAGAAGCGATCGCCCAAATTCAGCGGCAAGCTCAGCGAGAAGCGATAGTCAACCGCATCGTTCAAGCCATGCGCTTCACCCTTGTACTCGACGAAGTGCTGCAAACCACCGCAGATCAACTGCACGAAGCTCTCGAAATCAGCGGCTGCGCGATATTGCAGCCAGATGCTGAGGGCAAGATCGGGATTCGCTACATGAGCTTAAAGGCAGCCGACAGAGAACGGGCGATCGGTCTAAATTGCGACTTTGCCCAACACTATCGCTTCTCCCTCGCCCGCGGAGAAACGATCGCCCTCGCCGAGTTATCGACTCTGAGCCCGGAACTGCAAGCATCAGCCCAATTTTTAGGGTTTCACTCGATCGCGATCGCACCGCTGCTATACCAGCAATCATTTTTGGGAGGAATTTGCCTCTACCAGTGCGATCGGGCCCGCTGTTGGACTACAGAAGAACTATCGCTAGTCAAAGCCATATCCGATCAGTGCGCGATCGCGATCCACCAAGCCGAACTCTACCAACAAGCCCAAACCGAACTGGCAGAACGCAAGCGCGCCGAAGCAGCAGTCTGTGGCATCCAGCAGCAGCTAGCCACAATGGCAGCCAACATTCCCGGCTCAGTCTACCGCACTGTGCTGCATCCAGATGGCACAATCTCCCTGCCCTACATCAGTCCGGGCGTGCGCGAAGTTACTGGGTTCGGGGCCGAAGAAGTGATTTCGCGCCCGGAACTCTTGACCGAAATCATCCATCCAGAGGACAAAAGCTCGTCTGACAGCCGCGTAGCAGCATCGAGAGCGAGTCTTTTGCCGTGCGATCGCCAGTACCGCATCGTTCTGAGATCGGGGGAGGTAAAGTGGGTGCAAGACAGCGCTAAATTTTCCAAAAACGAAAACGGCGACGTAATTATAGACGGAGTAGCCCTCGACATCAGCGATCGCAAACAAGCAGAATCAGCCCTGCGCCAAAGCGAACAGCGATTTCGCTCGCTGATTGAAAACGCCACAGACATCACGATCATTCTCGACGCCGCAGGAATCTTCCGCTACATCAGCCCTTCGGTTAAGCGAATTTTAGGGTACGCGCCCCACCAGGCGATCGGCCGCAGCGCCTTAGAAATAGTTCACCCCGACGACAGCGCTACGATCGCCGAAACCCTCCACAAAGCCATTGAAAACCCCAAAAGAAGCCAGTGCCCAGTTGAGTACCGAGTCCGCCACCGCAACGGTTCCTGGTGTTATGTAGAAGCTGTAGCCACCAACTTGCTCTACGATCCCGCAGTCAAGGGAATCGTGATTAACTGTCACGACATCACTCAGCGCAAACTCGCCGAAGAACAACTGCTGCACGATGCTTTTCACGACGCCCTCACCGGATTGCCCAACAGATCGCTATTTACCGATCGGCTCGAACACGCTCTGAGGCTGGCAAAACGGCGCAAAGACTACTCGTTTGCCGTGCTGTTTCTCGATTTAGATAGATTTAAAGTAGTCAACGATTCCCTCGGCCACGCCATCGGCGATCAATTGCTAGTATCGATCGCGCGGCGTCTGGAAGCTTGTCTGAGGCCCGGAGATACAGTAGCCCGCATCGGAGGAGACGAGTTTGTGCTGTTGCTAGAAGACATCGAGGGCATCAATGAAGCTAGCAGCATTGTCAACCGACTGCAAAAGAAAATCACCTCCCCTCTCCTTCTAGACGGACACGAAGTATTTATCACCGCCAGCATCGGCATAGCTTTGAGCTCTGGCGAATACCTGGAACCGACAACCCTGCTGCGCGACGCCGACACAGCAATGTACCGCGCCAAAGAACTTGGCAGAGCCCGACACGAAGTTTTCAACAGTTCCATGCACGCCCACGCTTTGCGACTGTTGCAGCTCGAAAACGACCTGCGGCGGGCGATCGAATCAATTAAAGAACCCGCCACAGAAGAAGACTTTCCCCCATCCCCCGAATCAGCCTTACCTCCCTTATCCGCAGCGCCCCAGTTTATTATTCACTACCAGCCGATCGTGTCGATCGCCACTAACACAATTACCAGTTTTGAGGCCCTAGTGCGCTGGCAGCATCCAGAACGAGGCTTAGTTTCCCCCGGCGAATTCATCACCATCGCCGAAGAAACCGGCTTGATCGTACCCCTGGGCCGCTGGGTACTTCGCACAGCTTGCCACCAAATCCGCCAGTGGCAGCAGCTATTTCCCAGCCACCCCCCGTTGAGCGTTAGCGTCAACATTTCTGTCAAACAGTTTTCTCAGCCAGATTTAATCGAATACATCGATCGAGTCCTCGCAGAAACTCACCTCGACGGCAGCAGTTTAAAACTAGAAATTACCGAAAGCGTACTTATAGAAAATTCTGAATCAGTAACAGCAATGCTGGTGCAGCTCAGAACCCGAAACATAGACTTGTGCATTGACGACTTCGGCACCGGCTATTCCTCGCTCTCCTACCTGCACCGCTTCCCCACCAATACCTTAAAAATAGACCGCTCTTTTGTTAGCAGGATGGGAGGTGAGTTCGATTTCAGTAAAGGAGGGATTGACCCCACAGAAATTGTGCGGTCGATCGTTACTTTGTCCCACAATTTAGGCATGGATGTAGTAGCCGAAGGAGTCGAAGAAGCATCGCAACTATCTATACTAAAAGGGTTAAAATGTGAGTACGCCCAGGGATTCTTTTTCTCAAAGGCAGTAGACTCTCAAACAGCAGCAGCCTTAATCCGACAGCAAGCAGAAAATCAGAATTTGCTGACATTTAGTTTGTTAGAGAAAGGTCATTAAAAAAACACGGCATTTTGTGAGTCCCGTTTCAGCATAAAATCTTAAAATATTTTAAAGCTGTCCCTAACAGGCGTCAGTTAATAACTACGGCATCCAAATCATTATGACTATTGGCTACCTCGCCCTCGTTCTCCACGCCCACTTGCCCTTTGTTCGCCACCCCGAAAGCGACTACGTTTTAGAAGAAGAATGGCTGTTTGAGGCGATCGCGGAAACCTATATTCCCCTGCTGCAAGTCTTTGAAGGCCTCAAGCGCGACGGCATCGACTTTAAAATTACCATGAGCATGACACCGCCCTTGGTGGCAATGCTGCGCGACCCCTTGCTGCAAGACCGCTTCGACGACCACTTGGCCAAACTCGAAGAATTAGCCGATCTCGAAATCGAACACAACAGCGGAAACGGCCACCTCCGCTATTTGGCAGAACATTACGCCACCCATTTCTCTCAAGTCCGCAACTTTTGGGAAAAGTACGATCGAGATTTAGTCAAAGCCTTCAAAGAACACCAAGATACCAACAACCTCGAAATCATCACCTGCGGTGCCACCCACGGCTACCTACCGTTGATGAAAATGTACCCCGAAGCAGTTTGGGCACAAATTCAAGTAGCTTGCGACAACTACGAAGCAAACTTCGGCCGCCGACCAAAAGGCATTTGGCTGCCCGAATGCGCCTACTATGAAGGCTTAGAGCGGATGTTAGCCGACGCAGGCCTCCGCTACTTTCTCACAGACGGTCACGGCATCCTCTACGCCCGCCCGCGTCCCCGCTACGGCAGCTACGCCCCAATTTTCACCGAATGCGGAGTCGCAGCCTTCGGCCGGGATCACGAATCCTCGCAGCAGGTTTGGTCTTCCGAAGTCGGCTATCCCGGCGCCGCCGAATACCGCGAATTCTACAAAGATTTGGGCTGGGAAGCTGACTACGATTACATTAAGCCCTACATCATGCCCAACGGCCAGCGGAAAAATACCGGGATTAAATATCACAAAATCACCGGTCGCGGATTGGGTTTAGGCGATAAACAGTTGTACGATCCTTACTGGGCAAGGGAAAAAGCAGCGGAACACGCCAGCAATTTTGCTTTTAACCGCGAACGCCAAGTCGAACACCTCAACGGCATTATGCAGCGTCCGCCGATTATTGTTTCGCCTTACGACGCCGAACTTTTCGGTCACTGGTGGTACGAAGGGCCTTGGTTCTTAGATTACCTGTTCCGCAAGAGTTGGTACGACCAAAATACCTACGAGATGACGCACTTAGCCGATTATTTGCGGGGAAATCCGACTCAGCAAGTGTGCCGCCCGTCTCAGTCTAGCTGGGGTTTCCGGGGTTTCCACGAATATTGGCTCAACGATACCAATGCTTGGATTTACCCGCACTTGCACAAAGCTGCGGAACGGATGATTGAGTTGGGAAGCATGGAACCTGCAGATGAGTTGCAGTGGCGGGCTTTGAACCAAGCGGCGCGGGAAGTGCTGCTAGCTCAATCTTCTGACTGGGCGTTTATCATGCGTACAGGGACGATGGTTCCCTATGCAGTGCGGCGCACTCGATCGCACTTAATGCGCTTTCACAAGCTTTACGATGAAGTGAAAGAAGGGAAAGTTGATTCGGGTTGGTTGGAGAAGGTTGAGGAGATTGATAATATTTTCCCTGAAATTAACTATCGCGTTTATCGATCGCTTTAAGCAAGTTTTAAGTTGCTCGTTCCCAGGCTCTGCCTGGGGACGCATTCCCGGAGGCTCTGCCTCCTCTTTTTCTCCCCAATCGACGAGGCAGAGCCTCTGGATATCGGTTCCCAGGCAGAGCCTAGGAACCAGTTAATCTCCTAATTAGTATTACACCTTTTTTGCCGCCATTCTCTTGCACCACAAACCCATTCCCGCAGCCACAAACGTACCAACAGCAGTCATCGGTTCCGGTACAGGTTCATACTCATAAATTGCACTAACTGTAGTGTTAGCCACAACCTTACCCCCAAAACTACCTCTAGCCGGACTCCCCAGAATTTGAGTCAAACCAGTTGTCGCCACGCCAGCCGTAAAAGTATCACCATCGCAGCCAGTTAAAGCACTTAAAAACTGCGGCAAATCATAACTCTTCGACACAGTACCAGAAGCCGAACCGCTAACACTTCCCGTACCGCCACTAGCAATCTTCGTTTCCGGCGGACTTGCTAACACACTCAAAGTCAAATTAGGGTCAACTTTCAACAGCGGAATATTCACAGCAATACTTGCATTACTCGCCGCCGTCCCCATAAAATCTCCCGTCAAAGGAGTAATGCTCACACTATTATTAACAGTAGACTTAACCGTAACATAAGCCCTTAATAGCGTTCCTAACAGCGAATTAAACTTGGGCAAAACTACATTCGTGCTGCTATTTAACGGCTGCGAACCCAAATTCACAGTGTAAGTTTGAGTAAGAGTTGCCGCTTGTGCAGAAAAACATTGACTGACAACTGCAAAACTCAAACTTCCGCTAACAATTCCCCACTTTTGAAAAACATTCATTTCGATAAACTCCTACAATAATAAAGTTGCATTTTGTGGCACGGGCGTCTCGCCCGTTAGGTTAATCGTGGCACGGGCGTCCCGCCTGTAATTAATCTGCGGTTAAAAACTCCAAACCCGCAAAACCAAATTACCCAGCAAGGATGCTAAATAACTCAAAACCCAAACAGTATAAAGTATACTCAAAGGCGCGTAAGCTGCCAAAACCCATTGCGTTTCTGCTGCTTCCTCAATCTCCTCCCTCCGCAACAAATCCCCATAAAAATCAAACGACCTTTGTCGCAGATTGTTAATGCCAGTTCCAGCAACTAATAAATAATAACCGTCAAATCTATTCAACGGATTCAAATTAATTGCAACTGTCAGCAAGGCCGCCACCATCAACAAATAACTAATTTGATGCCAAACCGGATTTGACTGAGAAAACAGCCACATCCAAACAGCCAATGCCCAAATTGTTACTTGGATTAATACTCCGGCGGCTACTACTAAAACCCGCTGTTTCCGCCGGACTAAACTGTATTGGTCGGTTGTATCTGTGTAACATCCAGGGATGAAACACATAAACAATAATCCAATTTCTTTAACAATACCGCCGTAGTGTTTTAGCGTGAAAGCGTGGCCGAGTTCGTGCAAAGCTATTACCAGCATTGTCAGCAATACAAATTTGAAAATATTCTCATTTTTTCCCGCTATCCACAACTGCTGATGTGAGGCTGCGACTTCGGCAGAGGAAGCCAACCACACAGCTACAGAGGAAGCGATGAAAGCGCACAGAAAAAAGCCAAATTCCCACGTCCAAATCCAGCGGAATTTGTCGATGTGCCGCGACAGCCAAACATCGGGATTGACTAGGGGAATTGTGAAGGATAGCAGGTTGATTTTAGCTTTCGGCGGCTTGGTTCCTTCTAGCATTCCTGCTTGTGCTAAGTCTTTCAAGAGATTTTGCACATCTTCTAAATCCAGGTCGTATTCAGCGAGAATATTAGTTAGTGGTTGTTGACTTAATTGCACAATTACCTGTTTGTCAAAGTCGTCAACTTGAATACAGGTAATGTCTTCGGGATTGCGAAGTATCCAATGACCGTCGGGATGAGGTATCCATTGCACCGCTGATTTGAGTTGCATGGTAGATTGTCACTTTGGCTGACAAAGTTTCGATTTAATTGAATAGGAGTTACTCGTTTTTAGGCGGAGATTCTGATCCCCCCTAGCCCCCCTTAATAAGGGGGGGACAAGAGAATCAACTCAAAGTCAACCCCTACTCCCCTTCTTAAGGGGGATTTAGGGGGATCTAGACTTTCGGATCAAGCAGAGAGACAGTGGGTTTTAGGCCGAAACTCGATCCCCCCTAGCCCCCCTTAATAAGGGGGGGACAAGAGAATCAACTCAAAGTCAACCCCTACTCCCCTTCTTAAGGGGGATTTAGGGGGATCTAGACTTTCGGATCAAGCAGAGAGACAGTGGGTTTTAGGCCGAAACTCGATCCCCCCTAGCCCCCTTCTTAAGGGGGGGACAAGAGTTTTCACTAATTTAGGAATTACGCATTTTAGGCCGAAACTCGATCCCCCCTAGCCCCCCTTAAGAAGGGGGGGACAAGAGTTTTAACTTAAAGTGGGTGTTTTTATTGAGTTGTTTAGAATCGATCGCCCAATTGTGTTTGTATGTTTTCTCCGCTGGGTTTTTGAGATTTTCGAGCCGCCCTAAGTCTTTCTGGAAACGGAAAGTTTCAAGGCGAAATTTGCCCCTGTTTTAAGGAAGCATGGAAGTATTGAAGTATTTTGTGAAGAAGCTTTAGTGATATTTGTTTGGGCTTTAGGCTTTAATCCAAATTTCACCTTGGTGTTCATATTATCAGAAATTAGAAAAAAAGCAAGTGTAAATTCTAACTATTTTAGGAATTACGCATTTTTTACCTGTCATTGCGTGGGAAACGAGCGTGTAGCGGATGTTTCTGGTTGAGGCGGGGATTGCTATCCAAAAAAGGTTACACAAACTTTACGATCGCAAATAGAACTTGGGTGTATGATAATCGTGTGAAGAAGCAAAAATCATAGAAGTTAAGCATTAACAAAGTATTTGTCCGATCGCCCGCCTGACCGTTAGCTAAGCGCGGCAGATGTAAAGCGATCGCCAATTCAGAAATTTTGTTAAGTTTGCGTAAATTCTCAAATAAACAGAAATTTTTGACGATTATTGAAAAATCCTTGTCAACAAAGGATTTTGGTTGAATGTCTGAAGGCATTTAATTAAGTTCTTGCGATCGAATTCATATTAATCAGGGTGCAAAAGTTATGGGCTGGCTAAATTTTGGTGGCAAAAAACGCAAACAGGCTCAAGGTTTTGGTAATTCCAAGCCAGCGAAAAGCCGGAAACGGCCAAAAACTTTTATATTAGAAAAAATTGTGACTCCGAGTGCGGGGGTGGGGGGTTTGCTGCAAGATTTCGACGCGCTGCATCAGTTATTGGGTGCTTTGTCGCTGTCTGATTTAGATTTACCTAATTTCTTCGCTGATAGCGGTGTTTGCCCGATCGACCCGAACGGAGCACCAACTAACAATTTACCGCCGCTGATTGATTTTGACCCGCTGGGTCTGTACCATGATGGGATTGCCACTCAAACTCCTTACAATCCGGGCGGTGCGTTTGAGACTTTGCCGGTTGCTGTAATTCCTGTCGATCCGCATTCGCCGAATCCTAACAATCCGAATGCAATCCGTCAATTGCTAGATTCTCCTTTGGCTTCTCAGCCGTTGGTGGCGAGTATTGATACTGGTGTGAGTGCGGATAGTCCTTATTTGAATTACGCGAATATTAAGAAGGGCCGCGATTATGTGGGCGGGGATGACAATCCGTTGCTGAAGCCTGGGGAAGGTAGCGAGCACGGTACTTTTATGTTGGGGATTATTGATGCGATTAATAAGACTGCGCCGAAGTGGGTGGGAAGGGCGATCGATTCTGGGAGATGGGCTGATTCTTTGGTAGAGTTTGTGGATGCTGCGAAGGCTTCTGGACAGAAAAATGCGATCGCGAATCTCAGTTTGGATTTGACTCAGAAGAATGCTGACGGGATTGTGGAAACGCGCTATGAGTTGACTCCGCCAGAAAGAAGTGCGATCGAATATGCGCGGCAAAATGGGGTAATGCTGGTAGTGGCGGCGGGTAATGACGGCGGTGTGATGTCGGTTTTGGGTCAAGCTTCGCAGGAATTTGACAATATTTTTACTGTTGGGGCTGGGGATATTAACGGGCGATCGAACTATTCTAGTTATGGCCGCGGTTTGGATATTTTGGCGGATGGGGGCACAACTGAACACCCCGGTTTATCGACTGTGGGAAATGATTTGGGCACGATGGCGGGGACTTCGGTGGCGACTGCTAAAGTTGCGGGGGCGGCTTCTTTGGTTTGGGCGGCAAATCCTGCTTTGAACTATCGCCAAGTGATGGAGATTTTGAAGTCTACGGCGAGGGATTTGGGGCCGTCTGGGTGGGATGATGAGACGGGTTTTGGGTTTTTGAATACGTTGGCGGCGGTGGATTTGGCGAAGAAGACGATGCCGGAAGTTTATAATCCTACAGCTTTCTTGAAACCGACGACTTGGGGCGGTGAGGGGCTTGTCACGCCGACTGAACGGGCTGTCAATATTATCAATGAAAACTTTACTGCTTGGGTGGTTTCATCGAATGGGATTACTCTTCGCAATAGTCCGAATACGAGCGATCGAAGTAATTTTGTTGTTAAGACTGGTGATACGCTAACTTTTGACGGCTGGACTTACGGCGAACAGCTTAGCGATTTGACGACAAAGGAACCGGATGCTTTGTGGTATCGCTTCCGATATAACGGCGGTACTTATTGGGTGCCGAGTGCTTGGACAGGTGGCTATCCTGGAAGTAAGCCGTCTTTACTTCCGCCGACACAGCAACCCCCACAACAACCTCCACAGCAACCAACTGCTAATACGGTGTACCTGTCTACCAGTAGCGGACAGATATTGCAGGTTAATACGGCGACGGGTGCACAAAATCCAATCTATCAAGGCCGCGCTTTTACTGATTTGGCGGTTGCTCCGAATGGCAAACTTTACGGCTGTACTTTCTATGATGGTTTGTATGAGATTAATCCCTCTACGGGTGCGGAACGATATGTCGGGCCGTTGGCGGGGGGGACTCTCAATTCTCTGACTTTCTCGACCGATGGCCGACTCTACGGGGCCGATCAGGGAAATGGCAATTTGTTTCAGATTTCGCCTGATAATGGTCAGATGAATTTGATTGGCAATTTGGGCGGGCCTAGCAGTGGAGATTTGGTTTTCAACGGGGCTAATGAGATTTTAGCAACGGTTAGCAGTCCTAATACTTCGTTGAACGATCGCCTAGTTGCTGTCAATTTGGCGACGGGTAATTCGCGCTATATAGGCGATTTGGGTTTGCTGGAAGTGTATGGTTTGAGCTGGGAGAATGGCCAACTGACAGCTTATACTTCCGATCGCCGGAAACTGGCAATTGACCCGAACACGGCTAGAGTAACTGTTGTCGGTACAGTCTCTAGCAACGGTCTGATCTGGGGAGCGGCAACAAAGCCTGCAACTGCATCGAGTCCTACAGATGATGTGCGTCAGAAGTTCTTGTATGCTGCTAGCCAGTATCCGCAAGTGGGGGCTGCTATTACTGGTATGCAGGATCAGGGTGGTGGTGTTTTCCGTCAGGAGTTTGAACGGGCGATTATGATCTGGAATGGTCAGCAAGTGACTGTTTATGAGACAAAAGGGCGATCGGTTTCGCCAACTTCCCCGTCTCCTACGCCTGAACCTGTTGTTAGTGGAAAAGGCAATACAATTCGCACTGGGGCAAGTCCAGAAGAACGAATAAAAGAACTTAATACTTTGATTTTGCAAAAACAAAAAAGAATCACTGAAATAAAAAACAACACATTCTGGTGGATATCACCTGCTAACTTATGGGAGATATTTCAACTAGAACTAACTCTTGAACAACTCAAACAAACTCTTCAACAACAAGAGGTAGAATTGAAAAAGCTGAAAGAGAATGCTTTTAAATTCTATCCAGAACTGGAAAGTCGCAAAACCGATGATAATTGGTGGGACGATCAAAGTGCGTCTGTATTCTATTTTGACTGGAACAACGATAAAGACCTAGTAGGGAAAAACAATGAAAATGCTTTGAAGTTTTTTCAAGCTATCGGTCAGGCTAAATCGCCTCCAATTACACCACAAGAAGCCTTGAAACCGTATAGAAATCATGTACCTCAATCGGTTAAGGATGTATATACAAAGATGTCTACAGCCATTTTCGGTAATCGTGTGGCTTTAGGTGCAGGCTACGCATCAGATGCTTTTTACTCAAAGTATATAATAGAGGGATGGGAACACTCAGGAATTGACTTGCAAGGAGCAACTCAGATTAAAGCCGGGATTAATGGAAAAGTTCTTTATGTTGAGAACAACTATAAATCTCTTGGTCTAGGAACTGCTGTAGCTGTTCAGGAAACGATCGATGGTAAAGAAACTGGTCGAGTTTGGTGGTACTATCATTTAGCTAATGAAAAAATTTTAGTAAAAGTAGGAGATCCAATTAGTCCAAGTACGCCCATCGGTACTCCTGGTGCTAATTTCAAATTTTCAAATGGTAATAGAATGGGCGCTCATTTACATTTAACAGTTGCGACAAACACCGACAAAATCTCTTTAGAAAATGACCCTAAATCGTCAGTTATCAAGGGCAGGACAATGAGTCCAATTCAAGCTTATTGGGAAGCAATGAATGGTATATCTCGTTAAAGCGCTAAGGGAGGCAATACCTAATGCTTTTTTGAGATTTCGAGAGAGCGCTCTTTAGGGGAGTACGATCGCCATTTTGGTTGCGAATGTTTTTGCAGGGAAGAGCGATCGCCCTTCATCCATACCAGATGCAAAACCTGCGATCGCCCCTTTGGAATAAGTCAAAAAGTGCGATCGCCCTTAATTCCTGTTTCTCAACTAAGGGCGATCGTCCTTTACCTCAAGCAATTGCAAAATCAGTCAACTTCCGGTCTTCATAATGGTAAAAAGCCAGCACAATATCTTTTTGAAAAACCCCTCTATCCAGCAAATCCTGAGTCACCCCCTCCTCAGTTTCATCTCGTTCTATCCAGATTTTGCCCTCTAAAACTCGCAGATGCAGGATAGTGCTGTGAACTCGCCGATCGCCATTCCATCCAAAACTAACCAGCAAATAATGGTCGCGATCGATATCGTAAACTGCCGACATATCGCTCTGCCCTAAACTAGGTTTGTATCGGGCATATTCGTCGATTACTTCTCGCGCGATCGATCGATACTGAGTCAACTTTTCCATAATACAATCTCCTCTAAGTCAGGATTGAAAACAATCAAAGGGAATTGTCGTTCTTTAACAAATTCCTGAATCGACGGACGCTGAAAAAAGTTTTCATAAGTGCGTTTCGGAATGGCAAGGTATAGAGTACGATCGGGCTCCAGCCGCGCCATAAAACTCGAATACAGATAGTATTGTCCAACGGCTCGTTCGAGATCGGTCACTGGGGAAGGACTGATAAATACCTTCACCTCAACAGCAATTTTTCGCTCACTCCTCTCGGCGGCAATTAATTTTTCGGCTCCTAGATCCGCGTAAACAGTCAAGTCTTCAAATCTAATAGTGAAAGGATCGTGAGTAATTGTCCAGCCGTCTTTAATGAGAGCAGCTTTAACGACATTATGGTAGATATCTAGGCGTGGCATAAACTAGCTCAAAACACCCCTATAATCTAGTATACACTGGTGCAATAGTGCAATACAAACTGAATATCTCGCCATCGCCCTTTACCAGCTAGATTTTACGAGCGTGGATTCAGCTATCATCAGAATTAGAAAGCCTGATCATTCAAGCCGTTAACCCACCCTATAACGTGAAAATTCCAGCGAGGGACTAATTCTATGCAAACTCAGCCTATTATCACCGAACATCTGTCACCGGAATTAGCACAAATCTTTCTAGAAGGATTACCCAAAACCATTCGTGAAGCACTATCCCTGCGCGCTAAAACAATGAATTATCCAGTTTGGGCAGTAATTGAAATGGCGATCGCAGGTTATCTCGATGAAGAGGCTTTATCCTTTGTCGATTGCAAGCCCAAAATCGACTAGCGATCGTACAGTGCGATCGCCTCGATCGCATCGGGCCACCCATTCAACTCTCCTCCCTTCATGTCCCCCCCTTAAGAAGGGGGGCGCCAGGGTGAAGAAGCCTCAAAAATCACCCTCAATCAAACCCAACAACTCCCCACAAACCCCCTCAAAACTCTGCAACACCTCAACATTCGTAAACCTGACAACCTTCAATCCATACCCCTCTAAAATCCCGGTTCTTTCTGCATCATATAGTTTCCCTTGTTCCGTAAAATGACTCTCCCCATCAATCTCAATTACTAACAGTAAAGCCGCACAATAAAAGTCTACAATAAAATTGTCGATCGCCCTTTTGGCATCGAAAGGGCGATCGCTCAGAAGAATCGGGCATTATTTCTCAGCGAGCAACATGATGAATAGATTCAATATATCGCTCAATTTCCTCCTCTGTGCAACTAATTCCATTCTGCAAAAGTTCATATTCACTGATATCTATCTCATCATTCCAAACCAGTGCATAACCACCAGGTTCAACTGTAAAATTTCTGAAAAACACAGGATTACTTAAGGTCATAAACATCGGATTCTCTAATAACTTAGAGATGTCGTATTTTTTAAATTCTAGATTGGTAAACTTAACCATCAATGTGCGATCGTCAATAGCTTTAGCAGAAACAATGCGTTCAGGTTTCATAAACAGATCGGAGTTATTTTAATGGTGGAAGTTTACTAAATTCTTGGCTATTCCACATATCCAGCAGTTCTTTCTGGTACAACGTAGCCCATTCTATTACCAGCTTTTGGGCCCGATTCGGTAAATCTCCTTCTATAATTTCTCGCATACTCAATACCGATCAAAGCGTTGTACTCACCGTAAACTGCGTGAAAATGAGGAGGTGGGTGATCCCCAAAGAAAATTTTGATGATTATTCCGTAAAATCGTGCAACTTCTGGCATAAAGGTTCTTTAAAGAATGATACGAGGACTATTATAGCCGAGCCAAGGAGACAATATTAGTTTATCCCAAACCATGTCTACTCGACAACTAGAGCGAGATCCCTTTTTGGCTGGGAAAGGTCGATCGCTCTTTTAGTATGGAAAGGTCGAGATCCCTTTATTTCTATTTCTCAATGCGCGGGCGATCGCCTTTTTCTATCGACCACAGTCAAGAGCGATTCCCTACGGGATAGCTTCGCTTCACACATTTTTGTAATAAAATACGATACAGTAGAAGTATTGTCCAACCCTTGCCCCCATCCGAGGTAACAATGCAAATCACCTTGAGCCAAGAGCAAACCCAAGTCCTTGAAGCTTTAGTAAAGCACGGTCAATATCCCTCCCTTGAAGAAGCAATTAACACAGCCTTGCTGTTATTAATCGATGATGTTACTTTATCCGATGACGGCAACAGCCCAAACTATTTAGCGTGGGTACAAGAAACAGGGAAGAAAATCGATATAGCACGAGAACAAGCACAACGGGGTGAGTTGCTCAATGCAGACGATGTATTAGCTCAACTTAGAGATAAAGTCAAAAAAGCCAGAGAATTAAGAGCATGAATCGCTTGCTTATTACGATCGAAGCGAGTCGAGATTTATCCGAAATTTCCGATTACTTTTTGGCGCAAAGTGTGGATGCGGGAGAGCGCTTTGTGGAAGGATTTGGTAAAAAATGTCAGCAGATTGCACAGTTTCCATATTTGGGGCGATCGTATTCACAATTTTCTCCCAGTTTACGTGGTGTGCCATTGATGGGATACATCATTTTTTATCAAATAGTTGGTGATGGTATTGAGATTTGGCGCGTTATTAGTGGTTATCGTAACTTGCAGGATGTTTTCAATACTGATTGAGTAAAAGCAATACGATCGCTCTTGTGTCTGGGAAGGTCGATCGCTCTTTTTGGCATAGAAAGGTCGATCGCTCTTTTGGGAATGGAAAGGGATATTGAAAAATACTTAAACTACCTGATTGCCAATCAAGATTTTTTCCAGCAGACAACATCCACAATTTGCGGGATGGTGGAAATCGAACAGGTGGAATTGAACCGGGAGCAGCAAGAGAGGGAACGTCAGCGCGATCGCGAACAAATGAATTATACAAGCAAAAGGAACAAGAGCAGGAAGAGCGCGATCGAGAACAAATGGAAATCGACAGCAATAACGAAGACAAATAAACAAAAAACCGGGTTTCTGATCAAACCCGGCTACTAGGAGTACAAGCGATATTAACACTGCTCAAACCTCAATTCTTTAATAACTTCATCCCCATTTTCACTTTGTCCAAAATCGTCTTTTGTGAGACACAAGTAATCAGACAAAGCTTGCCGCAATTCAAAGTATCGCGGCGGACTTCTTGAGCTTTTTCGCCGTACCAAATCTCGCGGGCGCTGGCGTTTTTCACATTACCAATCACCGGATACTCATCGCACAATTTCACATCGCCGCGCGTATCAATCCAGTAATTTCGCAGTCCAACGCGACAAGGACGAGTTGAATCAGGAGCTTTTTCTTCGGCAAAGTGAGGAATCATCAATCGCAACACTTCATCGCTGTTCATAATCGGAGCGCCGTTCTTCTTCATTTCAATTAGCCGCTCGATTACTTGTGCAAATTCCTCCATGTCTTCTTTTTCAATCCACAATTCCTCGTAGGTTTCTGGCGTCCAGCGGTTGACCGGTTGGAAGTTCACCGTCGTCGCCCCAATTCCCTGAGCCCAGGTGACTATTTCCGGGAGGTGGCGGAAATTCAGTCGGTTCATTGTCGGTTTGACGTTGATCGGAAACAGGACGTTCTGTTTTTCTTGTTCTTCGCGCAGATAACCGATTCCTTTAGAAAGTCTGTCGAACAATCCCGGTTGACCCCGCAAATAATCGTGCAGTTCTGCATTCGGCCCGTCAACGGACATATTCACATTAAAAGGACGAGCAGCGACAGTTTTGGCTGCGTTTTCCCTGGTCATGCAATAGCCGTTGGTGGTGACGCCGGCGTGAATGCCATTTTTATTCGCAAAGGCCAGCAAGTCTAGAAAACCTTTTTTAATATAAGGTTCGCCGCCACTAAAGTTGATTGAAAATTCGCCCACAAATTCTTTGACGCTCAAGAGGGCATTTTGCCATTCTTCGATCGTCATTTCGTCTTTATATTCTTTGAGCCGCCAATACTCGCACTGCCGGCATTTTACATTGCAGCGCTCGTTGACAATCCCGTAAAAAGTGACTGGGCTTGTCACGTCGTATCCTGTATTGATCCGCAGCGATTCGGCTACTGCACTCTTGGTGTGCTTGACGCCCAGTCTCGATAATGTTAAAGCATCCATGTCTTTTTTTCCTTACGTGTTGTTAGCTAGGTCAATTCCTCGATCCCTTTTTTGTGCGTATAATTACGCATTACTGATTACGTATTCCTTTTGAGTACGTATGCCCCATCCTAAGTGTTCCGTTTGGGTATGGCTAGATGTTTGTCAAATATTTATAATATTAAGGCTTGTAACATATTAGTATTTTTAATCACTAAGTCGATATTTTCTGTGAAAAAATGAAGTTGGCTTAAAAATTGCCAAAGTATATGAGCTTAAGATTGACTTTGATTAATAATTGTAATTTGTGTTTAAAATTGGTTAAATAACTTAATATTTTGCCTCAGTAGAACTACTTACGTAAGCAGTATCAATAATTTATTGTTATAGTCAAATGAGCAGCCTGTACAGCAGCTAACTTCACACAAGCTTTACAATATGGGAATTTAAGTATTTACACGGCAAAAAATGGCGACAAACATGGGACGATATTTGCACGTACTGAAATTGTTCTGGGGTGCGGCGATCGCAGCGGAACTAGAATACCGAATCAACTTTGTCCTCGCGGCCATCAGCAGCCTCGGAAATCTTGCGGGCAGCTTGTTTGGGCTATTTTTGTTCTATCGTACTGGCTACACGTTTTCGGGTTGGAAATGGGAAGAGGCCTTAGTTGTACTCGGCATTTTCACGATTTTGCAGGGGTTTTCGTCAACGTTTCTAGCACCTAATCTCAGCCGTATTGTCGATCGAGTCCAGCAAGGTACTCTCGATTTCGTACTCCTCAAACCCATCAGTTCCCAATTCTGGCTATCTGCAAACACAGTTTCGCCTTGGGGAATCCCAGATTTAATCTTGGGCACTGTATTGTTGCTGTATGCTGCCAACAAATTGGGAGTAGCAATCGGCAACTATTTTTTAACAGCAATACCGCTGTTCTTCGGAACTATTACTCTTTACAGTATATGGTTTATGTTAGGGGCAACCAGCATTTGGTTTGTGAAAATTTACAATGTTACCGAAGTTCTCGAAGGATTGTTAGAAGCGGGTAGATTTCCCATGGCTGCTTATCCTGCAGCTTATCGATTTTTCTTCACTTTCGTAGTTCCCGTTGCCTTCTTGACGACTGTGCCAGCAGAAGCCATGCTGGGGAGAGGTGAAATCGTTTGGATCGCAGGGGCGGGAATATTGGCGATCGGGCTGTTATTGTTCTCCCGCTACTTCTGGCAATTTGCACTCCGCTTTTACACCAGCGCTTCCAGCTAGTTAAGCTGGTAGGTAAGCAGCAGCACATCTAGAGTGTCTATTAGGTTTGAGAGGGAGAGGATTTGACACGGGGGAATAGGGAATTGAAATATAAATTTTCCAGGCAAAACAGCTTATCTAAAAAATATTTGTTTCTATTTACTTAGATAGTTAAATAAATGTAAGATTTCAACTTATCCTGGAAATGTAAACTGGAACTAAACCACGCAAACGAAGGGAAACCAATGAAAAGAAAAAAACTGGGTAACAGTAATTTTACTATCAGCGCGATCGGTCTTGGAGGTATGCCAATGTCCTTAAGCGGCAGGCCGCCCGAAGATCAATCAATTGCGGTAATCCACCGCGCCCTCGATTTGGGTGTCACCCTTATTGACACCGCAGATTCCTACTGCCAAGATCAATCCGACAAACACCACAACGAGCACCTGATTGCCAAAGCTTTGGAACAGTATAGCGGAGATGTTAGGGCCGTTACTGTTGCCACTAAAGGCGGCTTAATGCGGCCTCAAGGTGCTTGGACGCGGAACGGCAACCCCCACCATTTACGCAAGACAATTCGCGAAAGTTTTGAAGCATTGGGCGGCAAGGAACCGATCGACCTTTGGCAATATCACTCACCCGATCCCGCTTATACCATCGAGGAAGCCCTAGCACCTGCAAAAGAAGCAGTAGAAGCAGGAATGATTCGATTTATTGGAGTTTCCAACTTTTCTGTAGAGCAGATCAAACGTGCCCGCGATACAGTAGAAATTGTCTCCGTGCAGAATCAATATAATCCTTGGCACAGACAGCCCGAATCAGACGGCGTTCTGGAATATTGCGAAACAGAAAAACTGACATTTTTTCCCTGGAGTCCTTTAGGAGGAAGCCGCCGCGCCACAAGCTTGCAAGATATGCCCGCGATCGCCAAATTAGCCGCAGAAAAAAACGTTTCTGTTTACTGTATAGTATTAGCTTGGTTGATGGCAAAATCGCCCTGCATAGTTCCGATTCCCGGTGCGACCAAAGTATCGAGTATTGAGGACTCTGTGCAGGCGCTCGAAGTTAAATTGACTGACGAGGAATTGCAACAAATTGCCGTAAGTTAAGTAGGTAAGGGCAAAAAAAACAATAGAACAGGCAAGATGCCTGTTCCACAAAGAGAACTTAATTGTGGGGTGGGTTGAAAAACCCGCCCCTGAAAGTGGGATTTAATGAGTAAAGTTGACATTTTTTGAGGAATTGAATTTAATGGAAGCTAATCAAGTGAATGCCGATCGAGACGTAGCAATTGAACATCAAAACGTACCTGTCGCCCATGAAGGACTGCACAACTTTTTATACAGTTCCGACTCAGAACACAGCGCAGCCGCTGCTATTTCTGAATTAGAAAATGACGGCACGCAAGTAATGTCGATCGATACGTGGCGCGATTTGGCAACTAACGCGAAAGTCGCCGGCGTTTACGCTGTAATGGATATTTCCCGCAATACTCAGTTTATCGGTTATTCGCGAAATATCCTGCTTTCAATCAACGGTCACATCGCCCAAAACGGCGTCGAAAATTGCGCTTTCCTGCGCGTGCAAACTTTCAAATTCCCGAAGCGGGAAGAAATGGAAAGTTTGCGGGATGCTTGGATAGCAGAAATTGGCAGCCTTCCACCTGGAAACGGTGCTGAAAGCGAAATGTGGGCGGCTACGGTAGGCCAAGCAGCGCGCGCTGCTATGTCTGCTGAGGAACAAAAAGCTTATGAGGAAAAGAAACTGAAATTGCGGAAAGCAATGGCAGATTCCACTCTTACCAAAGAGTTAGAAACAGCAGCCAAAAATGACGGCGAACAGGCTAAGGATTTGGAAGCGGCTGTTAACAATGATGATTGGAGTGCGGTGATTCACTCGCAAACCCAGGAAACAAAGTCCGGCGAATAACATTCGCGAAAATACCCAGATTGGTAGGGGCGGGTTCGCCAAAGTTTATATCATCAAATAGCAGAATTAAGCAACCCGCCCCACCCATCCGAGATACCGACAAACCTTTTCCGCAATCAGAATTTATTGGTTGGGTGGGGCCGGGTTTATTAATATTTGGGAGGGAATTAAAAATTGTTGGTGAACCCGCCCCTACAAAATTAATGACTAACTTTTCGTTCAGTAACTAAAGTCAAACTTACCCATTCACCCCGCTCATCGTAACTGCGAATCATCCGAAACCGCAAGTCAGTTTCTACCAACCAACCAGCCTCGAAAAATATAGGTTTTCTGGATTCAATCTTGACAGGGAGAGTGCAAGAACCGCCGTCAGGAAGCAGCACAACTTGCACCGACGAAGCACCTTCGTTAAAATTTAATACAGAACCGTCAATGCTGGCGCTAGAACTGATAACAGTACCATTACTGCCAAAAGTAATTTTTTGAATTAGGCGATCGCCACTTTCCAAATGCAATTGTAAATTGGTAGAATAGGAATCAGGAGAACGCGAATCTGGATACATTGTCACGGCCTCGCCCTGCCACTCTCCCAGCAAAGCCTCAACAGTTAAAGGCGGACGTTCGGGGACATTTTTATCAAGCTGCTTTTCCCGAATTAAGGTAAGTGTTGATAAATAGCCGTCGGTATTGTAGAGCTGAACGAAGCGCAACCGGCGATAATTGTAGATAAAACCAAACTCGGCACCGCACTCAGAATAAGGCGCTAGTTGAATAGTTCCCTGACAAAAAGCTCCATTCTCAAAAAACAAGATATCCCGTCCCAAACCCTGATATTCTCGAACAAGTTCGTTCACTTCCGGTTCGCCGACACCGCTGGGATTTGGGGAAAACCGACGGAGTTTCAATCGCACATTTTTGTTGTCATTGAAACCTTCGAGAGAAATAATGCTAGGAGTATCTTGAAGTACCTCTCCTCGCGTTGATAGCTGAGTGAAGGAACCGTGCCATTCTCCCAAGTTTTGCAGAAAGTTTTCCCACTGCGCTACCATATTCTTACCTTTGGATATATGTCTAAAAATAGAATTATAACTCTACTGACGGATTTTGGATTAAGCGATGTTTATGTGGGAGTGATGAAAGGTACGATCGCCCAAATTAACCCCCAACTCAAAGTTATTGACATTACGCACCAAATACCATCTCAAAATATTGCGGCCGCGAGGTTTTGTTTGATGACTGCTTTTGCTTATTTTCCGCCGGAAACCGTACACGTTGCTGTCGTCGATCCGGGTGTGGGAAGCAAGAGACGCCCGGTTGCGATTAAATGTGCTAATTGCTGGCTTGTCGGGCCGGATAACGGGTTGTTTAGCGGGGTGTTGAGTCGGGAAAGTGCGATCGCATCTGTCGAGCTCACCAACCCCAAATACTGGCGATCGCCTCAACCCAGCAGCACTTTTCACGGTCGCGATATTTTTGCAGCAGCGGGCGCTCACTTGGCCAACGGGGTGGCTTTGGAAGACTTGGGAGAGGATCTCGACCCTGCGAGTTTAGTGCAGTTAGAGATACCAAATTGTGCCGTTACAGCCACAGGTATAGAAGGCTGCATTCAATATGTCGATCGCTTCGGCAACCTAATTACTAATATCCCGAATAATTGCATTATAGGTAACAATTGGTCATTGACAATTAGCAATAGTTCTGATGCAATTCGCATCCCCAGCGGTAAAACCTACAGCGACAGCGAACCGGGCGATTTAATTGCCATAACTGGTTCTGACGGTTGGGTAGAAATTGCCGTTAATGGCGGCAGCGCTCAATCTGTATTAAAATTGGAATGCGGAGCGATCGTGCAATTGCTTTTTGACACAAACAATTAAAACCATCTTTTTCAGTTTCTCTCTGCTGGAAATTGGTTCGTGTAGAAGCGATTTCAATATACTGTTTAATATCTGAATAAGAATTTGACTATTTAGCCAAATTAACAACAATAATTATTAACTTCAAAAAGGAGCCTATTTTGAGGTAAAATCACTCCTGATGCTTCCTCAGTTAACAATTGGTTGTATATTGTATCCGCTTCCCCAAAAGATTCTTGAGGCAAAAATCTAAATATTGATGCAGCAACATATTGTTTTTCTTTTTCACAGCTTATCCAGTTTCTTGATAATTGTTCTGCTGCATAACCCGTAGTATTAGAACCCGAAAAAATATCTACTACCAAGTCTCCCGGTTCAGTAAGAAAATTTATAAAAAATGACGGTAATCTTTGGGGAAAACGTGCCGGATGCGCCTTAACATTAAACTCTTTGCACCAACGCAAGTATTGAGAATTACTTTCCGAATTAGAAATTTCTAGCAAATTAGATGGAATAGCACCTCCATTATCTTTGGAAAATCGATCGCTAATATTGTGACCGGAAGGACGTTCTTTGGGCGTGTAAAATTCATCAGCATTTTTCAAAAGTTTTTTCATTCTCTCAGAATACTCTACTTTGACTTTAGTAATATTCGCTTGAGGTTGATTGGTTTTGGAAAGCCACCAAACAGTATTCACAGAATCTTTTGCCCGGATTTTCTTTTTATTCACCCACTCTATAGGAGATGGAAGTTTTGAAGGATTAAACCAGAAAAATTCCTGAGCAAGTTTAAATTCATATTCGTCACATAATCTAATAAGTACCCGGTAATTATACAGCGACCGTACAGGTATTCCTTTCTGATAAGCACCTCCAAGGTCTATAACAAAACTTCCAGTATCCTTAAGAACTCTTTTAATTTCAGGAGCAAAGCCCAGCAGCCAATCAACATATAAATCTTGATCTTCATTTCCATAACTCTTTTGGCGTTGCAATGCAAAAGGAGGGGATGTAATCACCAAATCTACAGAATTGCTAGCAAGACTATTCAGGAGATGAAGAGAATCTCCCAAATAAGATTGACCGTATTGGGTGGTGTAAATTGGGGCGGGCAAAATGTTACTCATGCTTAATTTAGATTAGTTTAAGGTACAACAGACACAGCCTACTGTCATTATATCAAAATCCGTACTCTCAGTCTTACTAAATCCGTACTTTCAGTACGTTGTTTTGTGTGTAAATTCTTCGTACCATTCAAAAAACGAACTTTCAGTTCGTTTTTATGAATTGTGAGGGGTATGAATTACAAAGAAGCCAGACAACAATTTGCGGCCAAGGTAAGTCAGTTACGCAGAGAAAAAAGGATGACACAGGACGAGTTAGCAGAACTCATAGACAAGACTACTGACTATATCAGCTTATTGGAACGCGGTGAAAGATCGCCATCCTTTGAAGTTATTTTCGCTCTAGCTGAAGCGCTCGATGTACCCGCTACTTATTTAATCAGTTTTAGCCAAAGCGGCGAGAGTACAGCTCTCATTAACACCCTAATAGCTGAACCAGTTTCTCCGTCAGTTGTAGAGCCTGTTGAAGAGGCTGTTACCACGGAAGCAGAACGCATTTCAGATGCTAAACGGCTAGAAAATGCTATGAAAAGCATCCAAGAATTGCAAAATCTGGCTAGTGAATATGGTATTGCCGATATTTTTCAAGATAACGGGGGAAAGACTTTACAGTTATTAATCCTTTTAGGGCTGCGGATATCACCTGGACGTGAAGGAAACGATGCTATTGATGCTGAAGGAAAAGAATACGAACTTAAAACAATAAATATTGCTCTCAATAGAAGCGGTGGGGTCACTACTCACCATCATTTGAATGAAATTATACTTAACAAGTATCGCAGAGTAGAAGCTTGGTATATTGGACTGTATGAAGGCATAACTCTCAAAGAGATTTATAAACTTACACCTGAAATGCTGGAACCTAAATTTAAAGAATGGGAAGAAAAGGTGAGGCTAAGAAACGAGCCGCTAAACAATCCTAAAATTCCCTTAAAGCTAGTAAAAAAAGGGCAACTTGTCTACTCTTACAGTAAATAATAGTTGCCCGATAGTGTTTAAAGGGGATTAGGTTGTGTTTGTCTAGAAACGATACGTTGCCTACAGGTAGCGACTTTTACACTCAAGCTACCACGAAATTCACCAACTTTCCAGGCACCACAATTACCTTTTTAATCTCCTTACCTTCCAGGTGACGCTTAGCCAATTCCGACTCGCGAGCAAACTTTTCCAAAGCAGCTTTATCCGCACCTGAAGGCACTTGAATTGTGCCGCGAGTCTTGCCCATAACTTGAATTACCAGCGTAATTTCATCGGTAACTAATGCAGATGGATCGACAGTCGGCCAAGTTTGCGTATGCACCGATTCACTGTTACCAGTATTGTGCCACAATTCATCAGCAATATGCGGCGCAAAAGGCGCTAACAAGCGAATCAAAGTGTTAATTCCTTCTGCATAAATTGGCGAATCTTTACATTTAGCATCATTCAAAGCATTGCTGAGTTTCATCATTTCCGAAACAGCAGTATTGAACTGATAATCGCCCTCCAAATCTTCGCTCACTTCCTTAATTGCAGTGTGAATCGCCCGCCGCAAATCCTTCTCAGGTTTACTTAAAACCTCTTTCTCCCCCCCTTGGCAAGGGGGGGCAGGGGGGGGTGAACCAAACTCTGTAACCACGCGCCAAACGCGATTTAAAAAGCGAAATTGCCCTTCCACATCAGCGTCGTCCCACTCCAAATCCTTCTCTGGCGGCGCTTTGAATAAAATAAACATCCGCGCCGTATCTACCCCATATTTGCCCATAACTTGCAAGGGGTCAACGCCATTATATTTTGATTTGGACATCTTCTCGTAGAAGACTTCCAAAGCTTCGCCAGTTTGAGGATCTTTGGGATTTGCGGGGTCTATATCTGCTGGGGGAAAGTATTTGCCAGTAACAGGATTTTTATAGGCCATTGCTTGCACCATGCCCTGAGTTAACAGGCGTTTAAATGGTTCGTCACAATTGATCAAACCCCGATCGCGCAAAACCTTGGTAAAGAACCGCGAATACAGCAAGTGCAAGATTGCGTGTTCGATGCCGCCGACATATTGGTCTACTGGCATCCAATCATTTGTCTTCGCAGTATCGAAGATTTGCTCTTGATTTTGAGCATCGGGATAGCGCAAGAAATACCACGAAGAATCGATAAAAGTATCCATCGTATCTGTTTCCCGCTTCGCCGCAGTGCCGCAACTCGGACAAGGAACGTTTACCCATTCTTCCATCTTTGCCAAGGGCGAACCTTTGCCAGTAAATTGTACATTTTCCGGCAACAATACTGGCAAATCCGATGCGGGTACGGGGACTGTTCCGCAGGTGGGACAGTGAATTACGGGAATTGGAGCGCCCCAATAACGCTGTCTAGAAATTAACCAATCTCTCAATCGGTATTGGATGCGGGCTTTGCCATAACCGGAATTTTCGGCATGGTGAATAATCGCTGCTTTGCCTTTAATTGAATCCATGCCGTTGAAGCTTTCGGAATTAATCATAATTCCTGGTTCGGTGTAAGCTTCGGTCAATGGCAGCTCATCATCATCCACAATTACTACTTTAATTGGCAGTTGATATTGATTGGCAAATTTGAAATCTCGCGTGTCGTGGGCTGGTACTCCCATGACTGCGCCGGTGCCGTATTCGTACAGCACATAATCGGCTATCCAAATGGGAATTTCTTCGCCGTTGAAAGGATTGATTGCTTTGCCGCCTGTGGGGATGCCACGCTTTGGTTTGTCTTCGGCTGTGCGATCGATCTCGCTTTGGGCGGCGACTTCTTTGATGAAGGTTTCTACGGCCGCTTTTCTGTCTGCGGTTGTCACGCGCTGAGTTAGTGGATGTTCCGGCGCTAAAACAACGTAACTGACGCCGTAAACTGTATCGGGACGTGTGGTGAAAACGGCGATTTTTTCATCCATGCCGACAATCGGAAATTCTAAGTAAGCGCCGACTGATTTGCCGATCCAGTTGGCTTGCATTAATTTGACTCTTTCTGGCCAATCTGGCAATTTGTCTAAGTCGTTTAATAACTGTTCGGCGTAATCGGTAATTTTGAGGAACCACTGCCGCAATAATTTGCGCTCGACTTTGGCACCGGAACGCCAGGAACGACCTTCGTTATCTACTTGTTCGTTTGCTAAGACTGTTTGATCTATGGGGTCCCAATTAACTGCCGCTTCTTTTTGATATGCTAATCCTGCTTCTAAAAATTGTAAGAAAATCCATTGAGTCCACCGATAATAATCGGGAGAACAAGTTGTAACTTCTTTTGTCCAATCAAAGGAGATGCCGAGACGGCGAAATAAGCCTTTCATTTGGGCAATATTTTCATACGTCCATTTTGCCGGGGGAATTCCGCGCTCGATGGCGGCATTTTCTGCGGGTAAACCAAAAGCGTCCCATCCCATCGGATTCAATACCCGATAACCTTGCATTCGCTTGAGTCTGGCAATTACATCAATAATTGTGTAGTTGCGGACGTGGCCCATGTGCAGGTTTCCCGACGGGTAGGGGAACATGGATAAGGCATAAAATTTAGGCTTTTGGGTATCTTCTGGCATCTGGTCTAAGTTTTGCTCAGCCCATGTCTGCTGCCATTTTTCTTCTATGGATTGGGGGTTATATCTGGAATCCACAACAATTGCTCCGTGTAGGCTTTAGTAATGTTTGCTTCAGTATTTTTACACATTCAAGGGGCTTCGATTCTGATTTTTCTGAGCTCCAAGGATTTTGGCTCGAATATCTGTATTATATATTGTAGTATAGGTAATTTGAGCTGGGGGGCGATCGACCAAATATCCCGGTTCGCCCTGAAAAGAATAAGCCTTACGCACGGGCGGTCAGAAACCGGGTTTTTACCTGAGAATAATTCGTTACAGTCGGCAAAAACCGCAAAAACCCGGTTTCTTTGGTCTTGATGCGTAAGTCATAAAAGAATAAATAACCGCAATCCCCAGAAACCCGATTTCTGAGATAAATCGGGTTTCTTAGCATTTATTCGGGCTTAAATGCTATCTGGGTCGATGTTCAATTCGCGCAGTTTAGCGGCTAAACGATCAGACTTTTGCTCTGCTTGTTCGGCTCTTTGAGCTTCTTGTTCGGCTCTTTGAGCTTCTTGTTGAGCCCTTTGATCTGCTTGTTGAGCCCTTTGATCTGCTTGTTGAGCCCTTTGATCTGCTTGTTGTAGGCGCTGGCGAGCTAATGCCCGCTGTTCTTCTAATTCTGCATAGGAAAGAAACTTTTCTCCATCAGGCCGATAAATTTCTAAGCCATCTTCTCCCAACTCAAATCGCACACCTAATCTCGGACTTATCCATCCCTCCATCGGCTCAATTACTTCTAAATTTCCCTCAATTCTTTGCCAACCTTCCAACTCATTTCTTTCGGGATCGTAAAGGTAATATTCCTCAACTCCATGACGCTGGTAAAATGCCAATTTTTTATTCATTTTAGTTTGGCTGTCGTTGTGGGAGCGAATCTCAAAGACGACTTGAGGAGCAATATTGTCCTCTCGATATTGTATGTAAGAAGGCCGCTCGCCCTTTGGTCTGCCAAACACCACCATCGTATCAGGTGCTTGAGAAATATCGGGTCTGCCCTCAACCGGATACCAGAGTAAATCGGCTGCTACAAAAACGTTTGGGTCATTCTTAAACAGCGATTCGCAACCTTCTTTGATTGTGACAATTAATTTGTATTGAATTGTGCTATCTGCCATCGGCTGACCGTCGCTGGAAGGATAAATGATTTCTGCGGTTGTGACTTGCATTGTGGTTGTCTCCGAGAAGTATCTGAGCTGAATTATACTATTGTTTGAAGCAGCTACTGGGGTCGGAAACGGCACTGCATTTTCCCGCATGACATATTCAAAATAGCGTGCAGCGGCGCTTCAAAGCTGCTTGCAAAAGAGTGTTGTACAGTTTTTCCTTAACAGTATAAGCTCCGAATCTTTCCAAGTGCGGGTTGTTCATTTGAGCGTCGAAAAGTAGATAAGATCGATCGCGCAATCTCTCCACCAACTTCACCATCGCCACCTTAGAACCTTCGGGAATTCGGTAAAACATCGACTCCCCAATAAACGCACCGCCGATCGACAATCCGAGAATACCGCCCGCCAATTCGTCGCCGCACCAAGTCTCGAAGCTGTAAGCCCAACCGGCCTCATACAAACCCCAGTAAATCTTCTTGAGCTCCTTAGAAATCCAAGTCGTTTCGCGATCGGCACAACCCTCAACCACCGCCCCAAAATCGCGGTTCACAGCCACCGAAAATCGATTTTGATTGATTTGGCGACGCAGGGATTTCGGATAGGTAAATCTTTCATCCAGGGGAATCAGCGCCCGCTGTCGGCTGGAATACCACCCCAAACTCTCCTCGCCGTCATTTGCCATCAAGAAATAGCCTTGCGCGTATCCTTGTATAATTGTCGGTATATCATATTGCATATATTTATCAGTTGTCATTTCTCAGTTAACTTTTCAAAGTCAACATTAGCAATTAGGAATAATTATGTCTGAAACCATTGAACCTATTACCTTACCGCCCGCCAAAAACCCCGAACAAGAAGGCCAATGGCTCCAACAAACGCTGCTGGCATGGCTAGACTCCGAGTTTATCCCAGAAGCAGCCAACCAGCAAATAGCTAAAAGAGCTGCCCAAATCTATGTCCGCCAGCGCATGGAAGGCGAAAATGACGTGGGCAGCCTCGTAATTGCGATCGTCACCGAAATGCAGGCCTATGATTTTTCTAAAAGCTTCTACGGCGAATTTGCGATCGCCAACGCCGTCAGCGACTTGTTACTCGAAAGTCTCGGCATCGATAAATGCTGTGGCCAGTGAAGCAAGAAGGAGGAAAATTTAACTCATAAGTCTGAAACAAGAATCAACCCCAAACATAATCTTGCCGATTATTTATAAGTTTTTTTCCTTCTTCCTTCTTCCTTTTTCTTTAGAATAAATCTCCAGAAACACGACAATTTCAGAAAAACATCATCCGTATATCCGTGTCATCATCCGTGTCGTGCCTTCTTTCTTCCTGCTACCAGCTAGACTTCACAACACCGGGCAAAAGACCTTCGTGAGCCATTTCTCGCATCATGTTGCGAGACAGTCCGAAGTCACGATAGTAACCTCTGGGCCGTCCAGTTGCCCAGCAGCGGTTCCGCAAGCGAGTCCGCGAACTGCTGCGGGGTAGCTGTTGTAGTTGGCGGTGAATCGCCATTTTGTCCATCTGATTGTTAGCTTGGTCAAACTGGTCTTTCAGGTCTTCCCGCTTGTCGGCGTACTTGTCTACGAGTCTCTGGCGCTTTTTCTCGCGCTCGACCATGCTCTTCTTAGCCATAATCTGTTGATATCCTTAGATTAATCACAATCTACTATTTTACTATATTTTGGTGATTTCGGATCGCTTTTATTTGAATTATTTCTTTTGTCAACAAGATTTTTAGCAACAGGCAAGATGCCTGTTCCACAATAACTCTACATTTTTAGCAACAGGCAAGATGCCTGTTCCACAATAACTCTACATTTTTAGCAACAGGCAAGATGCCTGTTCCACAATA
>NZ_JAUBVD010000011.1:0-50890 GCF_036705675.1 Microcoleus sp. AT8-A3 | reverse complement strand
CAAGATGCCTGTTCCACAATAACTCTACATTTTTAGCAACAGGCAAGATGCCTGTTCCACAATAACTCTACATTTTTGTGGTAAAGGCATCTTGCCTGTACTTAGCATTTGTGCAACACCTAATTATTAGCAGAAGGGTAAAAATCTGCAATAACTCATTTTTTTTGTGGTACAGGCATCTTGCCTGTACTTAACCTTGGTGCAAGACCAAACTATTAGCAGAAGGACACAAATCTGCCAGTTCGCAAATATTGCAAGCCGGATTTCTCGCATTACAAACTGCCCTGCCGTGATAAACCAACCGAATCGACCAATTTTCCCAATCCGGCTGCGGTAACAATATCATCAAATCCCGCTCGATCCTTATAGGATCGGTATGTTCGGTCAATCCCAACCGCTGAGTCAAACGTTTGACGTGAGTGTCTACCGTCACGCCCATATTAATACCAAAAGCGTGGGCGAGAACGACATTAGCCGTTTTGCGGGCTACTCCGGGCAATTCTAGCAGCAGTTCCATCCGCTGCGGCACTTGATTGTTAAATTTATTGACGATCGCCTGACAAGCACCTTTAATATTTTTAGACTTATTCCGGTAGAAACCAGTCGATCGCACCAGACTTTCCAATTCTTCTAAATCAGCATTTCCCAAAGCCACCGCATCGGGGAAACGCTCAAACAAAGCCGGCGTTACCAAATTTACGCGATCGTCCGTACACTGAGCCGAGAGAATCGTCGCCACCAGCAACTGCACGGGAGTTTCGTAGTTGAGAGTGCAAGGAGCTTCGGGATAGAGGCGCTTGAGGCGAATCAGAATTTCGAGCGATCGTTGTTTTAAACTTAACTTTTTAGTCATTAGTCAGTAGTCATTAGTCATTAGTCAGTAATCAGTAGTCATTAGTCATTTGTTATTTGTTTTTAAATGGTTCCCAGGCACGACCGGGGAACCCATAACCAGAGGCTCTGCCTCGCTTGCGTAGGAAAAAAAGAGAGGGAAAAATAGGAAAATAGGAAAACGGAAAACTAGACATAAATCTTCCTTCTTCCTTCTTCCTGAAATCCGTTACATCCGTTACATCCGTTACATCCGTTACATCCGTTACATCCGTCGAGCGAATCCGTTGCCGAACTTCCTTCTTCCTTCTTCCTTCATTTACTATTGCATGAAATTTCGCAAATCAAAGCCAGCCAAATTAGCAGTATCGCGAATAATCAAGAAAACTCCCAAACCCAGCAACAACACCAAACCAGTCTGCATGACATTTTCCTGAATGCGGTTCGGCAGAGGCTTGCCCCGCAGTCCTTCTATTAACAGAAAAGCTAGCTGACCGCCGTCCAAAGCAGGTAAAGGCAAGATATTAATCACAGCCAAATTGATGCTAATTAACACCGCATACTGAAACAAACTCGCAGCATCCGATTTGGCAATCCCTGCACCAATCGCCACAATCGCCACAGGCCCGGACAACTTGTCGGCAGTCTGGCTGAAATTGCTAAGTAACTGCCCGAAACCTTGAACCGTCAGCACCACAATCCGCTCAAATTCTTTGGCGGCCTTGCTAAACGCCTCTACAAATCCGGCCCTCTGCCGCACCACAGTGCCGTTAGAAGTTAGCTGCACGCCAATGCGACCTTTGCCGTCGGGCGACTCTTCAGGAGTTACTGTCACCACAAATTTTTGTTCTTGGCGCTGAATTTCCAACGCTAGGGGTTGGTTGGGATGATCTTGGATTGCTGCGACCAATAATTTGACTGCTTCGCCGGAAGCGCCCAATTCCTTGCCGTCAACAGACAGAACAACGTCGCCCGATCGAATTCCCGCTTGTTTGGCGGCCGAACTGACTTCTGCGGCGACTTCCGGGACTTTAACTCCCGGTAGGTAGTTCATTTCTGCCGCGCCGACAGTGCTCAATTGCACCACCAAAAGGAAGTAAGCAAAAATTAAGTTGGCAATTACCCCTGCGCTAATGACGATCGCCCGATCGAACACGGGGCGATTTTTGAGCAAATTCGGGTCATTTGGGGGAATTGTACTGTCGGGATCGTCGTCCGGGAAACCCACGAAACCTCCCAGGGGAAAGGCGCGGAGGGCGTATTCAGTTTCCGGGCCTTGGTACTTCCAGAGGATGGGCCCGAAACCAATAGAGAACCGGTTGACGTGGATGTGTTGAAGTCTCGCCGCCAAGAAGTGGCCGAGTTCGTGAACGACAATCAAGATACCTAAAACTGCGATCGCTGCCAAAACTGACATGAAGGATTCCACTAACACTTTTACTGGACTTTGATTTATTTTAATATCTTTTTAATATCGGTGGCTTCGGAGCGGCAATTTTCAGTCAAACTGGAAGATGGAGTTTTTGTCGGAAGTCCCGGCTGCTGCGATCGACCCGACGCTGCCAAACCGATCGCGCGATCGTACCTGAGTTTACCTCTAAAACCAATTCCCATTACCAATTCCCTATTACAAATTCCCCATTAGCAATTCCCAGTTACCAATTCCCGATTATGAAAGACACTTCTTTGAATATTATCGCTATTTCTATCTTTGCCATCACCGTTTCCATATTGTTGGGCCCCCTATTCAACTTGCCAGAAGCCGTACCTGCGATCGCCACTTTTTGCCTGTTGGGGCTAGCCACCCTCGACAGTTTCCAGTGGCAAGGTCAAGGCGGTACAATTTTATTAGATTTGCTGGGAGGAACTTCCAAACAAAAGCGCGATCGTATCCTTCACCACGAAGCCGGACACTTCCTAGTCGCCCACCTATTGGGAATTCCCGTAACCAGCTACGCCCTCAATGCTTGGGAAGCATTTAAACAAGGCCAAACAGCCCAAGGCGGCGTCCGATTTGAAGACCAACAATTAGCATCTCAACTCCAAAGTGGCACTCTTTCCGCCCAACTTTTAGACCAATACTGCACCGTGTGGATGGCCGGAATAGTCGCAGAAAAATTTGTTTACGGCCGTGCAGAAGGAGGAGCAGAAGACCGCACCAAAATCAGTGCAATTTTAACACAACTGCGCCGTCCAATTTCCGAAATTCAACTCAAACAAAACTGGGGTTTGCTGCGAGCAAAAAACCTGATCGAAAGCCACCAATCAGCTTACGAAGCCCTAGTAGCAGCCATGGAAAAAAGAGCAAGTGTTGCCGAATGCTGCGACATCATCCAGCAAAATTTATAGCAAAAAAATTACGCAGTTTTGCCTTATAAACCCGGTTTATCTCTAGATTTCTCACAAAGACAGGACTTACGCACCGCCTCAATATATAGTGTTTTGTAGGGGCAAACCCCCGTGGTTGCCCCCATACCTGGAATGATGGCGTAAGTCCTAAAACACAAAAAATTTGCGTAGAAACCGAGTTTAAGAGCGTATTATAGGGATTAAAAATTAATGTCAGAACCAAATATTTTCCCAACAACACTGCAAACAGCAAACCCAAATACAGAAAAATTGTTGTGGCTGTTTGGTTTGCGGATCGACCCTGGCACCGAAATACCAAATCTATATACTCTAATTGTCTATGGAGAACAAGAGCCGCCCTTAGTAGCCGGCGGTCAACTTGTATTTTTTACCCGTCCAGAACTAGCGATTAACGCTCTCCAATTGTGCAATATCGATGTCAGCAAACTGGGAAAGCCACCCACACAAATAGACGCTATTTGCGACATTGCAGAAACGCTATACCTGCTCGATGCCGAAGATTTTGACGAGTCAGCTACTATCCTCAACTGTTTGAACGCGCTTTTCGATTTAGTGAAAGCTACTTTAATACCGATGCCAACTGAATACAAGCGCATACTTTATGATTTTGCCGACCATTTGAATATTGAGGAAGAGTTTGCAAGTTTTTTAGACACAGAAGATATTCAGCGATCGGAAATTGTCAATGCCATTTTGTGGTGTGTGGGAGCAATTACAGCTAAATCGAGATTGCTGACATAGCAATTTTAGATTTTAGATTTTAGATTTTAGATTGGGGATTTGGGATTTAAAGTAGTCCGGGACTATACTAATTACCACAACGTTGTAGGGGCGGGTTCACAAACCATACATAACAATGACCGACAATTCATATAAACCCGCCCCCACCCCACCGTAAATCTGAACGTACATTTAGCTGGGAAAGTTGGGTGGGGGCGGGTTTTTGAGATTGTTTGTTTTGGGGCGATTATTGTTGGTGAACCCGCCCCAACAAATCTATCAATTACCAATTATGAATTACCAATTATTCAGAATAATCCCGATCGCTACAAAAAACTTAGTATTAGGGCGTAGCGCGAGTTATACTCCTACTGGAAAGACTGTGACTGCCAAAAAATCTCGACATCAAAGTTTATGAGCAACACTTCCGGGCTTCGACCTGCAGCCGACAACCCCAAAACACAAAAACTCAGCCTCTCAACAAAATTAGCTTACGGTGCCGGCGACCTCGGCCCGGCAATTACCGCTAATGTTTTGGCATTTTACCTCCTAGTTTTCTTTACCAATGTTGCTGGTTTACCTGCCGGTTTAGCCAGTAATATTTTGGTAGTTGGCAAGATTTGGGATGCTATAAATGACCCGATTGTGGGGGTTTTGAGCGATCGCACTTCTCACCCTTGGGGCCGCCGATATCCTTGGATAATATATGGTGGCATTCCCTTCGGCATATTCTTCTTATTGCAGTGGATAGTACCTAGCACGGATCACACAGTGTTATTTTGGTACTATGTTGCAATCAGTATTTTGTTCAACACCGCCTACACGGCTGTCAATCTTCCCTACACTGCCCTGACTCCAGAACTTACTCAAGACTACAACGAACGCACTAGCCTTAATAGTTTTCGGTTTGCTTTCTCCATTGGCGGCAGCATCTTTTCATTAATCTTAGCTCTAATTATCTTTCGTGTATTTGAAAAAGACCCGAATCAACAATATTTAGTATTAGGTGCAATCTGTGCAGTTATCTCTGTCTTGCCTTTGTACTGGTGCGTTTTGGGAACTCGCAAGCACGTCGCAGCCCAACTATTAGAAAACGCCGAACTCGATAATTCTACATCCTTGCCACTGAAAGAACAGTTGCAGATTGCATTTAGCAATCGCCCTTTTTTGTACGTCATTGGAATTTATCTTTTTTCTTGGCTGGGAGTGCAGTTGACGGCTACTATTATTCCCTACTTTGTTGTTAACTGGATGCAACAGCCACAGTACGTTTTTAGCTTGGTGGCGATCGCAGTTCAAGGCACTGCATTAATCATGCTATTTGTTTGGAGTAAAGTCAGCGAGAGATACGGCAAAAAAGCCGTATATTTTATGGGCATGAGTCTGTGGATTATTGCTCAAGCTGGACTATTTTTTCTCCAACCAGGACAAGTATTGCAGATGTACTTATTAGCAGTCATGGCAGGTGTCGGAGTTTCCACGGCTTATCTAATACCTTGGTCGATGATACCGGATGTGATCGAACTAGACGAACTGCAAACAGGAGAAAGACGCGAAGGGGTTTTCTATTCGTTTATGGTACTGCTGCAAAAAATCGGATTGGCAGGGGGTTTGTGGTTGGTAGGTCAAGCATTAGAAGGAGCTGGATTTCTATCTACAGTGCCGGGACAGCCTGCACCCGTACAGCCAGAGTCTGCACTGTTTGCGATTCGAGTTGCGATCGGGCCGCTCCCCACAATTGCTTTAATTGCTGGGATGATTCTCACATACTTTTATCCCATAACCCGCGAAGTTCATGCAGAAATATTGTTGAAGCTGCGAGAAAGAAAAGCACAAAATCAGTAAGCGCTAATAACCAATAGTTGGTAATTCGTAAAATCGAAAAATAACAACTACCGATAGCTAATCCGGGCGATATTAATAGCAATCCTCCCATCCTATGCAAACTATTTTTTTCTTGAACAATGTGTCATCTTCTTATGGCATCGGTTAATTTAAAAAAAACGTTGCGCGTTTCCTGAAAGGATTGCTATAGCTTGCTCGGAGGGCGAATAAAAGCGATAGTTTTAGTAATAGCCCCGGAACGCAGAAACCTAGTTTTTTTTACGAAAATACATAAATCGCGCCGCGCCATCCGCCCCAGTAGAAAAACCCCGAATGCTTGAGTTGTTCTAAATGTCGATCGAGCTTGAGAACACAAATTATTAAATTTTATGTCGCTCGCGCACTATCGAAATGAGTTTGCGATATGATCGCCACGGTAAAATAAGTATATACACTTAATCATTCATCTAACTCCTCAAAAAGTTTATAATTAAAAGAAGAAACAGATTTTTTTCGGAAATTGATTCGATTAGTTGCCGTTCCCAAAAATCTGCCGAATGTGGCTAATTATATCTACAGGGGAAATGCAACACTTTTTAGCCGATCAGTTAGCGCGTAAGTTAACAAGTGCTTTTGTCGTTGACTCCGAACCGAAAAATGGCATAGAGGACAAACCAATACCAGCGCAAGCGGCGGCTGAGGTGTTACGGTCAATTGTAAAAGTTTGGTAAAGTTATGGAACCCGCTGTCGCGAAGCTGAGCAACACCTGAAAAAGTTGGCTTCGTCGCCCGGAAACCCTAAATACAAGCACAACGCAGCCGAGCCAAATGCAGTCCGATCTAACTCTCCAGCAGTTGTAAAAGAACTTTTACCGCCGGCCTAGCATAAGGATTTAGTGATTTTTGTATACTATGTGAAAGTAGTGAGAACTATTAGAAGGAAGTGGGATCGACCAACCAATAATTTCGTGTGATATCCTTAAGCCAATGCTCAAAGTATCAACCTGAAGGCTCGCAGAAGAAAGCTGATTTTACCCACAAAATATCAAAGAGGTCAACATGGAAAGAGAACAGGACGCTCATATCGTACCCATTAGCAACCAGAGCCGACAGGTGCAGCAATTTTCCGTTGACGAGGGAGAAGATTTAAGCGCGCAGCCTCAGAAAGGATTGAATGTAAAGCCGTTGTTGAGGACTGTTCAGCGAAAAGCCCTAATCATTATTGGGATTATAGGTCTAGTAGTCGGCGGAGTTGTTTATCAGATCAAGGGAGCCAAGAAAACATATCAAGGCGATTTTCGGATGCTAGTGGAACCCGTGACAACGGAGGCAAGAATTGCTGACCCCTCTGCCCTAGCCAATCGCAGCGAGGGGGGAGGAGTACCTAGTAGAGATTTTTTTAGTTTGGACTACGCAACTCAACTTCAAATTCTCCAGAGTCCTCAGATGCTGTCAGCTATTGTTAAACAAGTCCAAAAACGATATCCAAAATTCACTGAGAAAATGCTTCAAAAAGAATTAGTCGTTTTGCGGCTCGGAGAAGATCAGATGACGATGACTAAAATTTTGGAAGTTCGCTTCATGGGGAATGAGCCTGAATTTGTTGAGTTCGTTTTACAAGAAACTAAAAAGAAATATTTAAAGTACAGTCTTGATGAACGCAAGACTCGGATTGGTGAAGGTGTTAAATTTATTGAAGACCAGCTTCCGGGACTCAATAAGCGCGTAAACGACCTGAAATCGGAGTTACAGGTGATACAGCAGGAGCAACAGATTACCAATCCTCAAGAACAAGGCGCGCAATTAATCCAGCAAGTTCGTGCCGTAGAAACTTTAGAGTTAGAAACTCAAAGGCTACTGCAAGAACAGAAAACGCTGTACGCTAACTTGCAAAAACAATTAGATTTTACACCAAATGAAGCTATTGCTGCTTCTGCTTTAAGCGAAGAACCTCAATATAAAGAGTTGCTGACCAAGGTTAAGGAAGTAGAAGGTCAGATTGCTGTAGAAACAGCTCGGTTTAAATCTGCTAACCCTATAGTGGAAGCTTTAGAGCGCAAGCGGGCAAATTTAGTAGCTTTGCTCAACCAGCAAACTGATAGAATTTTGGGGCAAAATTTAGTCGGTACCCAAGCCAATTCTAAAGTTCAGAATTTTCAAAATTCTATTCGCATAGGCTTGATTAAACAATTGGTTGATACTGCTAACCAAGTTGAGGTCTTAGAAGCTCGCCGTCAGGCCATCAGCCAAACTAAAAACAATTTAAACAGGCAAGCAACAGAATTTCCCACCATAGCCCGCCGCTACAACGAACTGCAACAGCAATTAGAAGTAGCCGCCCGCACCCGCGATCAACTTCTAAGCCAGCGGGAAACTCTGCGCGTCCAAGCAGCTCAAAGCCAAGTACCTTGGGAAATAATTTCTGAACCACGGATACCGCTAGATGAGAAGGGCAACCTGATGCCAGTTCCATCGAAAGCTAAAAACAAATTAGTGATGGCAGTTGTTGGAGCGCTAGTTTTGGGTCTGGGAACTGCTATCCTCATTGAAAAAATTCGCAATATTTTCTACTGTGCTGATGACGTGAAAGATGCGGTTGATGTGCCTTTATTGGGAGCAATTCCTCTGGACAAAAATGCTAGAAAATTGCCGCCTTCTATTGCTAATGCCTATGCTTATATTGAAGGAAAAGAGGGTAATAAGAAAATTGCTGCGGAATTTATAGAAGCTTTTGACTCTCTTTATACTAATATCCGCTTTCTTTCTTCAAATCGAACGATTAGCTCTGTGGCAATTGGTTCGGCTACAGTTGGCGAAGGCAAATCTACCGTTGCTTTAAACTTAGCTCACGTGGCAGCGCTGGCGGGTCAGCGAGTGCTGTTAGTAGACGCGAATTTGCATTCCCCCAGCCTGCACTTGCTGTTGGAAGTGCCTAATGTCAAGGGATTGAGCAACTTGCTAGACCATAAAAACGAACCCAATGAAATTATCCAACGATCGCATCTAGCAGATAATCTTTTTGTATTAACTGCTGGTATCCCGAATCCTGGTACTGCCAGACGGCTGGCATCATCTCAGATGCAGTATTTAATGGAAGAACTTCAGGCAAAATTTGACTTAGTTATCTACGATACGCCGCCGCTGGCTGACAGTAAAGATACGAATTTTTTAGCGGCGCGCACCGATGGCATACTGATGGTTGTAGCAATTCGCCAGGTTCCCTTTTCTGTAGTCAAAAAAGTTTTCAGTCAATTAGAAAATTTTGGCATACCATGCTTGGGCACAGTTGCGAATCATGCCCCTAAACGCAAGAAGTATCCAGCATCGAGAGCATCAGTTGTTGAAGATAAAAGTGAATATTTGAATTTGACACCAGCACCGTCTCGTATCCGCAAACTAGCTCCAAAAAAAGAGTGAAACCCAACAAAGAAGACCCCCAAAAAAAGATGCCCGCCCTCGACATGAGTCAATCGATTTTAGATTTTAGATTTTAGATTTTAGAATTGACTTGGGCGAGATAAATGCTCTTTCTTGAGGATTTTTGATTTTCGATTTGGGATTGATTCCACGGATAAATCACGTGGCGGATACCACATGAAGAAATTCGCGGTCATGGAACTCCCAAAATTTTAGATTCTTGTTCAATCTCCCAGATTTGTCTGTGGAGTAAATCGAAAATCAAAAATCCTTGGACTGAGCGCGACTTGAAGCTCGCGCTCGCCCAACCTCTTAGGCCGAAGTCTCAAATCTCAAATCTCAAATCTCAAATCTCAAATTGACTGAGTGCGGACTAATTTCCATCGGGGTTGGTAGGAAATGTAACGATAAAATTAGTCCAGCCATTGCTGCTTTCAACCTCAATTTTTCCCTGCAACTGTTCCACAAGTTTTTGAACCAAAGCTAAACCCAAACCTGTACCTCCTTGTTTCCAAGGATCTGCGTTGGGAACTCGATAAAATTTCTCAAAGATTCGAGGCAATTCCTCTATTGAGATGGACGATTGATTGCTGAGTGTAAATTGGATTTCTGAAGCCACAGCACTTGCTTGTCGCGAATTTGTCCTTTGTTCTCCTTGTTCCCCCTCTCCGTTTTTGCACTCAACTTTCAGAAAAATTTCGCCGCCATTGGCAGTATATTTGCAGGCATTGTTGAGGAGTTCGGCTAAAATTCGTCCCAAACTAGCGCGGTTGGAACTGATCGTGGGGAGGTGACGATCGCACTCTACTCGCAAATCCTGGTGGCGGTCGTGGGCCCGGGTGTAAAACGGGTCGATAATAGTAGGCAGCCAGAGTTCTAAGTTTACTGGTTCGAGGTCGATCGGACAAGTTGCAGCTTCGAGCCGCTGCAAATCTAGCAAAGCATTAATCAAGTCTGTTTCTCTAGTACATTCTGTTTCTAAAATTTCTAGATAAATCTGGCGTCGATCTAGCGTGGGAGAAATTCTCAACATATGAATAGCCATTTTTATATTAGCTAAAGGCGTCCGCAGTTCGTGAGAAACTGTGCTGAGAAATTCATCTTTAAGGACATTTAAATGCTGGAGTTCGTGAACTTTTTGCTGCAATTCTGCGGTGCGTTCTTGGACTTGGCGTTCGAGGTCGGTGTTGAGATTTTGGACTTGCTGATAGAGTTGGGCTTGCTGAATGGCGATCGCGATTTGAGTTGCCAGTTGCAGCAGCAAATCCACTTCCGAAGGCTGCCACTGACGGGATTGGGAACACTGATGAACACACATCATCCCCCACAAATTGCCGTCTTGCAAAATTGGTACAATCAAATAAGCTTTGATTTGCGCTTGGTGGAACCAGGCATATTTTTCGGCACTCAAACGGGCTTGGTCGATGTCGGGGACGGCATAAATTTCCTGTTCTATCACCGAAGCAGATTCTTGCCAAATATTATCGGGCAGGATTTCTCCTAAGATTGAAGGCCCATTTTCGGCAACTGATTCTGCCACTACAATGCCGTAATTGCTCGACTCTAAATGCAGGATGGCTACTCGGTCAGCTTGCAAAACTTGGCGGACTTCATCGACGCTGGCGTTGAGAATTTCTTCGAGGTTTAAGGATTGGTGAATCCGCAAGGAAATGTGAGTTAACAGCCGATCGCGCTGCAATTGTTCGTGGAGTTTTGCCGTCCGTTCCCGCACCTGCTGTTCCAGTTTGGCGTTGCGGCTTTGCAACAGTTCCACTTTTTCTGCTTGCAATTGATAAACCGACTGCTGCAACTGTTTGACAACTCGATACATTTCGGTGGGGTCGAGGACTCTGAGCAAGCTGGTCTGAGTAATAATGCCCAACAGTTCTCCGCGCCCCCCGCACACGACTAACCGCTGCACTTGTTGCTGCTGCATTTCTTTGTGCGCCGTCCATAGGGAATCGGAGGGTTGAAGAAATTGCAGGGGAGTTCTCATGATTTTTTGACCTGGGGTTTGCTTGAAATTTAGTTCAAGAAACTGTGCCTGCACAATGTCATATTCGGTAATAATTCCCAGGGGTTGGTGAAAGGAATAGTGAAAAATGGAGGTATAGTCATCTTTGGGTTTCTCCATTGTTAATTCTTTGTTTTTTGTAATCACTACGCAACTGACTTGATGCTCTGACATCAGTTCGGTTATGCTCAGCAGCGAGGCAGTGTGAGGCGCTGTAATTGGCGTAGTCATTAATTCTGCTACCCGCCGCAATTTAAGAATGTTTGAAGGCTGCAATACTTGGCGAATTCTTTCCCGTGTCAGCACTCCTACCAAGTGGCGAAATTGATTGACGATCGGCAAATAGCGAATCTTGTGCTGGCGAAATAAGGATAAGGCGGTAAACACGTCTTGGTCGTCGGATTCTGTGAGGGAGACCGACACCGGGGACATCACTTCGGAAATTGGTATTTTGTGCAGGGCTACTTTGTGCTGGCTGTCTATTGTGCCAGAAGCTATCAGCCTCACTAGGTCGGCGGGAGTTAATATGCCGATTAACAGTCCGCGGCTGGGGTTGTCGGATAAGTTGCCTGTGGTAATAGTCTGCTGGTTCTGGACGACGAACACGCAGCGGGCCCGCACCTTTTCCGGCGCGGCTGTTTCGGTCATCGCCCCCCGGTCTGAGGGTACAGGTGTTTTGACTAGGGGACAACTGTTTTGCAACTGACTCATCAGCGCGATCGCCACTGCTAAGGAAGTTTCTGGCCCGGCAGTGAGGGGGTAGCGATCGATCGCTTGTTCTAAGGCTGAGGAGTAAAAGGGCGGGTGGTAGAACGGCATAGTGGATGGCAGGTTGTCAGAGGGCGGCTAACGATCGGGCAAAGCCTTGGGGAACGGCAGAAACAGTTCACAAAAAACCGGGCAATACTTGACATTACCGGATTTTTTGTGGCTCTTTTCGTACAGGTGAAACCCGTACAGGTGAAACTGCAAACACCTCTATACGGTTGCTGCACTCCTCAAAGGGTGAGTTTCCGTTTACTTTTCTAATCATATTTAATGCTGCATTCACATCAGCATTAATCAGCGTTTCATTCCCCGACCGAAACAACCCACGTTTAACTCTCTTACCCTGGTAAGACTCTTGCTTACCGACAGGATATAAATCCAAAAAGCTGCACTTACTTGTATAAGATTCTTCTGTAACTGTTACCTTTATCCCCACTAACTCAGCTTTGTAAGTAATCATTTCTACGAGCTTGGCGTCAGGAATTGCTACAAACGTCTGATTCGTTTTTTTTCCTAATTGTAAATTTTGTTTCCACCCCACATTTTTCCCAATAACTAACTGCCCGATTTGAGCGTCCACCAACCGCTTGACTATCAAACTGCTGGTTTGATGAAGATAGTTTTCAACTCGATTGTTTCGCTTAAAGATGATTTGCTGGATTTGATGTGTGGTATATTTCCCTTTCTCAAGTTTTGACTGTAAAAATGCTCGGCGCTTATTCAAACCTTGATTGATTGATTTGAGCTGTTTTCCATCATATAGAGTTGGAGTAAATGTTGGCTTATTTGATGCTAAAGCGACGAGGTTATCAATCCCTAAATCTCTACCTGCTATGAGTTGAGGGTTTAAATCCACCAACGTTACAGGCTTTTTATAAACAACCTCAACAACGTAGGTCGCTGTGGCAGGAACTATCCTTACCTCTATGACATCTTGCGCTTTTGTAGCAATTATTATGTCACTTTGAGATAAATGAAGTAGCCCATTATTTTTCTTTTTTCCCCTTTGTCCTATCGATTGGTTATCATAAATTAACAAGTTACGTCCACAGGTTTTATGTTTGTATTTGGGAATTCGGGGGGGGGATGAAAATTGATGGATATCTCGGTAATAAGCCTTGATTGACTTTTTCCAAGCCTCCGAATCGTGAATAACTTGTTTGAGAACTTGAGTGCTAATTTTAGCAGGTAAGGATTTATAGTCGGCTGTGGGTTTTAGGATGGCATATAACTGTTTTAGACTCTTGGCAGCGCCAACTTTTGACTCAGAGTTAAAAAAGTGTTGCCTCATGTAAGAGTTACCATAATTGTAGAGTTTTTTGGACAGGAAAGATAAGTCATCAAACTGTTTAAAAAACTGATGCTGCCGATCTATGTAATGCCTTTCAACGACAATCATAATTTTTTTGGGGGATAAACGAAAAGTTTTTTGTTGCTTTGTTAAGCACTGTACAATAAAGTCTTGGGATTATCCGATATAGTGTAACACCTCGCCTATGCTTGCGACTTAAATAATAGACTTTCTAATTGATTATTTCCATTAATCTGAGCTTCAGATTAATGGAAATAATCCGCAATCTCATTCATCTCAAATACGCAGGGCGGTTTTTACGGCCTGCTTTTCCCCTGAGACTCCCCTATAATCAAAATAACCCGAATGTAAAGTTTTACTACAAGATTTATCCATAATGACAACTTTAAGCTTAGAGCAAATTGCAGCCAAGTTAGAAAGCCAAAATTCCGCCGATCGCATGGTGGCTTTGGCCAACTTGCGGAATGTGCCTGCTGCAGAGGCGGTGCCTTTGATTAAAAAGGTGTTGAACGACGAAAGTTTGCAGGTACGATCGATGGCTGTGTTTGCTCTTGGGGTCAAACCGACAGCAGAGTGCTATCCTATTCTAGTCAAATTGCTAGAAACAGACCCGGATTACGGCATTCGCGCTGACGCTGCGGGTGCTTTGGGCTATCTCGAAGATATCAGAGCTTTTGATGCTTTGGTGCGCGCTTTTTACGAAGATACTCAATGGCTGGTGCGCTTCAGCGCTGCTGTTTCTCTGGGAAATCTCAAAGATCCCCGGGCCCGCGATGTGCTACTGAAAGCTCTCGACAGCGATCAAGTGGTGATCCAGCAGGCGGCAATTTCGGCTTTGGGGGAAATTAAAGATATTGGGGCGATCGATCGCATCCTCAATTTTGCTCAGTCGGAAGATTGGCTGATCCGCCAGAGGCTGGCTGAAGCTTTGGGCAATTTGCCGAGTGTTAAGAGCGTTTCGGCTTTGAAATACCTAGAAAAAGATAGCAATTCTCAAGTATCTGAGGCGGCAACAATTTCTCTCGATCGTTTGTCAAAAGCAGAAGTGTGACATAAAACTTTTAGTATGTTAAAAAACCCGGTTTATTCAATAAACCGGGTTAATCCGTATGTTAGCAATCTTAATAAAATTTATAGACTATTCAGTAAAACCAGAATGTATTATTTAAGCTGCGAGGCTAAATCGCAAGTTAAAATAGTTGTCGATCTCCTTTAACCGAAACTAACCATGAATCAAGCGCCCAATCCCTTTAACTCAAATCCCTCCAATCCGCTAGACCCCTTGGAGCAAGAAGTTGACGAGCAAGGTGAAGCATTGCCAAGACAGTACCACCCAGCTACTAAAAAAACTCTGCAAAAAGTCTTTATCATCCTGGTAGTTGTCGGGGCAATTATTGGGGGAATTCTATCTATAGGGGTGATTTCGCTGATGCAGAAAGCCGGACTCACTGATGTGCCGGCAAGGGTACAGAATCCCAAGTAATCAACTCCGAAGAATCTGTCGATGCTGAATGCACTGATTTTCTGGGATGAAGCTTGAGTAACTATGATGTTTTGTATGGATGTTTTCAAAATAATTGATGCTTAAAAATTCTACGGCTGCGCCCGATCGCATTTCACAGCGACAGATTTCGGAAAAACTTGTCTCCTCCGGCTTTCACGCTCTTTCTGACCCCCTGCGGATTCAGATTCTGGAGTTGCTGCGAGAACAGGAGTTGTGCGTTTGCGAATTGTGCGATCGGCTTTCTGTCCCTCAGCCTAAACTCTCTTTTCACCTCAAAGCCTTGAAGGATGCAGCTTTAGTCCGCAGCCGCCAAGAAGGCCGCTGGATTTACTACAGCCTCAATTTAGCTCAGTTTGTCGCCCTCGAACAGTACCTCGCCGAATACCGCCGCTTCAGCCAGATCCTGCCGGCACGCCCCTGTTCTGACGCAGATTAACCCATCAACATTTCTTAATGTGTTGATTGCCTGTTTGTCTTCCCTCATACTTGACATATCAAATTTTATTGATATGATTCCAGTGTACCCCTTAGTTATGGCATTGGGTGAGGTCAATGAACCGAGCAGAAAAGGCCAAGGTTTCCGCACTAAGTATAATTGCTTTGACCATAGGTGCGATCGGGCTTCTCAGCTCCTGCGGACAAGTCCAGTCGCCAGAATCGCAAAGCATTAAAATAGACGGTTCCAGCACCGTGTATCCAATTACGGATGCGATCGCCAAAGAATATCAAAATACCAATCCCAAAAAAGCATCAATTACTGTTGAATTCTCCGGTACTGGTGGAGGATTTAGAAAGTTTTGTGCTGGCGAAACAGACATCAGCAACGCCTCGCGCCCCATCAGCGCAGGGGAAATGGAAGCCTGCAACAAAGCAGGCATCCGCTACTACGAATTACCAGTCGCCTTTGACGCGCTCACAGTAGTAGTCAATCCCAACAATAGCTGGGCAAAAGACATCACAGTAGCCGAACTAAAAAAACTTTGGGAACCCGCCGCCCAAGGAAAAATTACCCGCTGGAATCAGATTCGACCTAATTGGCCAAATCAACCTATAACCCTTTACGGTGCAGGCAAAGATTCCGGTACATTTGACTACTTCACAGAAGCAACAGTAGGTACTGCGAAATCCAGCCGTACCGACTATACAGCTAGTGAAGATGATAATGTTTTAGCCCAAGGAGTTATCAAAGATCCAAATGCCTTGGGTTACTTTGGATTAAGCTATTACGAAACCAATCAAAATCAATTAAAAGCATTAGGAATAGACAATGGTAAAGGGCCAGTTCTACCCAGCATACAAACTGTAGAAAACGCTCAATATCAACCCCTCGGTAGACCTCTTTTTATCTATGTCAGTTACACCGCTGTCCAAAATAAACCAGAGGTGGGCGAGTTTGTGCAATTCTACATGAAAAAAGCACCAACTTTAGTCCAGTCGGTCGGTTACATTCCCCTACCAAGCGAAGGCTATCAACTGATTTACAAGAATTTCTACAATGGCAAAGTTGGGACTTTCTTCGATGGTCAAGCTAGGTTTGACTTAACCATTGGAGAGTTATTACGAAAAGAGGCAAAATTTTAATTTTTTCTCATCAAGTTTCACTTACCAGTTAACTAAATGAACCATCCTCAAGCAACTAACTCACCTGTCAAAGCAGGAAGCAAACTCAGTTTTTTTGAAAGATACCTCACCCTTTGGGTATTTCTTTGTATTTTAGGCGGTATTCTTCTCGGTAGACTATTCCCTAACGTCGCCGTCACCCTTGATGCTCTCAGCTTTTATCAGGTGTCAATTCCTATTGCCATCTGTCTGTTTTTTATGATGTATCCCATCATGGTAAAAATAGACTTTACCCAGGCGGCTAATGCAGCGCGAACGCCCAAACCAGTGATTTTAACATTAGTCGTCAACTGGGTTATCAAACCATTTACAATGGTAGCCTTTTCTCAGTTTTTCTTAGGTTGGCTATTTCGCCCCCTCATTACCGGCACCGAAATAATTCGTGGCAGTGAAGTCTCCATCGCTAGTTCCTACATTGCAGGTACAATATTATTAGGAATTGCCCCATGTACTGCGATGGTTTTAATGTGGGGATATCTGTCCTACGGCAATCAAGGACATACCCTCGTTATGGTTGCCATTAATTCCCTAGCAATGCTGTTTTTATATGCACCATTAGGCAGATGGCTGTTAGCAGCAAATGATTTAGTTGTTCCTTGGCAGACAATAGTATTGTCTGTATTGATTTATGTCGGTTTGCCCTTAGCCGCCGGAATGTATAGCCGTTTCTGGATTTTTAAACATAAAGGGCGAGAATGGTTTGAACGAGAGTTTATGCAATATCTGAGTCCAGTTGCTACGGCGGCCCTTTTGATTACGCTAATTCTTTTGTTTGCCTTCAAAGGAGAGTTGATTGTCAACAATCCTCTGCACATTCTTTTAATTGCTGTGCCTCTGTTTATCCAGACAAACTTCATTTTTCTGATTTCTTATGTAGCAGCTTTAAAACTCAACTTGTGCTACGAAGATTCAGCACCTGCCGCGCTGATTGGGGCCAGCAATCATTTTGAGGTAGCGATTGCTACGGCTGTGATGCTGTTTGGCTTAAACTCAGGTGCAGCCTTGGCTACAGTTGTCGGTGTTTTAATTGAGGTTCCAGTGATGTTAATGTTGGTAGAAATCTGCAAGCGAACAGCATTTTGGTTTCCCCGAAAACCAGAAACTGCATCGCTGCGAGACCCTCGTTGTCTGCCCAATTCCAATTGCTAGAATCTCATGAACGAATTCACTCATAAACCCAAAATTCTCTTTTTATACGGCTCTTTAAGAGAGCGTTCTTACAGCCGCTTGTTGGCGGAAGAATCGGCTCGAATTATTGAGGGGTTCGGTGCAGAGGTTAGGTTTTTTAATCCTCTGGAACTGCCAATTTACGGTAGCGTTCCCGATACGCATCCGAAGGTTCAAGAATTGCGGGAATTGAGCCTGTGGTCGGAGGGTCAAGTGTGGTCTAGTCCAGAAATGCACGGTAATATTACTGGCATTATGAAAAATCAAATTGACTGGATTCCTTTAAATATTGGGGCTGTCAGACCAACTCAAGGCAGGACTTTGGCGGTGATGCAAGTCAGCGGCGGTTCGCAGTCTTTTAATGCAGTCAATACTTTGAGAATTTTGGGCCGCTGGATGCGGATGTTTACGATTCCGAATCAGTCTTCGGTTGCGAAAGCTTATCAGGAATTTAATGAAGATGGGACGATGAAGGATTCGCCTTATCGCGATCGCGCGATCGACGTAATGGAGGAACTGTACAAGTTTACCTTGCTGTTGCGGGAGCAAACCGACTATTTGACCGATCGCTACAGCGAACGCAAAGAACAAGCAGCTAAAGAGGCGATCGCCCTAGCAAATCGCGCCCTTGAAACATCTAACTAACAACCACCAACTAACAACTAACAACCAACAAAAACCATGAAAAAAGTAATGTTTGTGTGCAAAAGAAACTCCTGCAGATCGCAAATGGCAGAAGGATTCGCTAAAACCATCGGCGCCGGCAAGATTGGAGTCACCAGTTCCGGGTTAGAATCAAGCAGAGTTCATCCAACAGCAATTCAAGTCATGTCAGAAATCGGCATTGACATCACCGATCAAACATCCAATCCATTAAACGAATTCAATGCAGAAGACTACGATGCCGTAATTTCTCTCTGTGGCTGCGGCGTGAATTTACCCGAAGCGTGGGTATTGCGAGAAGTATTTGAAGATTGGCAACTCGACGATCCCGACGGACAACCCATCGAAACTTTTCACCGCGTTCGAGATGAAATTAAAGCACGAGTTGAAACATTAGTGGACTCTCTCAAGTAAGATTAAGTAGACGGGCGGGCAGGATGCCCACCCCACAATAAAATTAACTTTTGTGGAACAGGCCGAAAAGCCTGTTCTTAAGAATGGTGCAAGATGTGAGTTTCAATTAACTTTGTAGCGACAGTTAAAATTTGTCGCTTTCGCATCCAAAGAATTAGTGCTAAATTATGAGAGGCGTTCCGCCGGAACGCCTCTAAATCCGTTGCGAGCAGAGACTAAAAAGTTTAGCACATGATTCAGACCGCAGTCACGCCTTTCAAAAACAAACTTCACTCAGCTTTAACTAAAAAGCAGATTACAGTTTTACAAATAAATCTCGGCAAACGCTGCAACCTCGCTTGCACTCACTGCCACGTTGAAGCTAGCCCGACACGAACAGAAGAACTTTCCCCGGAAATTTGCGACCAATTAATTGAAATCATTCGCCGCTTTCCTCAAATTCAAACTGTTGACCTCACCGGCGGTGCTCCCGAAATGCTTTACGGTTTTAAACCGCTAGCGGAAGCTGCCAGGGCTGCAGGTAAAGAGGTAATTGTTCGTTCTAATTTGACTATTTACTTTGAAAAAGGTTTTGAAGATATTCCCGAATATTGCGCGCAGCACCAACTCAGAATTGTGGCGTCGCTTCCCTGCTACCAAGCTGACAATGTGGACAAAATGCGTGGCAACGGTGTTTTTGACAGTTCGATTCGGGCGCTGCAAAAGCTAAATGAGTTGGGATACGGGAAAAAGCCAAATTTAATTCTGGATTTGGTGTACAATCCACAAGTGCCGGCAACAGACAAGTTTTCGCTAACACCGGAACAAGGCAAGTTAGAGCAAGATTACAAGGTTTATTTAGCCGAACATTTTGGGATTTGTTTTAATCAATTGTTCGCGATTACTAATTTGCCGGTGGGACGGACTAAGTTTCATTTGGAACATAAGAAACTTCACAAGTCTTATCTGGGGTTTTTGGAGGATAATTTTAATCCCGGTACTCTGGAACATTTAATGTGCCGTAACGAATTGTCGATCGACTATTTGGGCAATGTCTACGACTGCGATTTTAACCAAATGGAAAATCTGCCGGCGAAAACTGGCAGTGGGGAAAAGATAAATACTGCTAAATTGCTTGCATCTGGCAGTTTAGATGTGATTCAAGATGTGCAAACGGCTGCTTATTGTTACGGCTGTACGGCGGGTAGCGGTTCTAGCTGTGGCGGTACTTTGATTTAATTTAAGGGAAAAGTTGCGCTTTATTACAAAGTTTTTTAGCGCTAAAGCGCAACTATAGACCTTACGGTGTATGCAATGAATGAGTGGAGAGTTTAGGTAATGAATGATTCGCGATCGCCCGATGAAAATCCGCCGCCATCAAATAGGTGGAAACTGATTTTAGGGATTGGTTTAGCTGTGGCTTTAATTGCAGCGACTAGGTTTTTTAACTTTCAAGGAATTCTGAAAAATGCCTTGGAGTCGATCGCGAGTCTCGGCCCGTGGGGCCCGGCAGCTTTTATTCTCATTTACATTGTCGCAACCGTTCTATTTATCCCCGGTTCTTTGCTGACTCTCGGTTCTGGCGTTTTGTTTGGAGTCGTTGGCGGTTCGGTTTGTGTTTCCATCGGCTCAGTTTTAGGTGCAACTTGCGCTTTTTTGGTAGGGCGGTATTTAACTCGCGACTGGGTTTCCAAACAGATAGAGGGCAATCAAAAATTTAAGGCGATCGACTCCGCAGTTGCTTCTGAAGGATGGAAAATTGTGCTGCTGACGCGACTTTCTCCCATTTTTCCGTTTAATTTGCTTAACTATGCTTTTGGAGTCACGCAGGTATCTCTAAAAGATTATTTTTTGGCATCTTGGATCGGCATGATTCCCGGAACAGTCATGTATGTTTATATCGGTTCCCTGGCCGGGAGTTTGGCTGCACTTGGATCTAGCGGGCGATCGCGCACTGCTGCTGAGTGGACTCTTTACGGCATTGGTTTGGTAGCAACGATCGCCCTCACCGTTTATGCAACCCGCTTGGCTAAAAAAGCTTTAGACGAAAAAATTTCCCCTTGAAACCAAAGCACAAATCAGTAAAATTGTCAATAGAGTTTTGCTCATACATTATAATACATTAGAAATCTAAAAAACTCCGTATTTTCTCTGTGTTATTTACAATTATTTTGTTATACAAACGAGATAGATATTAAAGATATCGTAAAGCACAAACCTCAAATAGGTAAATCGAACGTCGAAATATACAATTGATGCCAAAATAGAAGGCGAGTGCCCAACCATAAGAAAAATTGTTTGCAATCCGGAATGTAAGTCTTACCATTTTAGATTTTAGATTTTAGATTTTAGATTGGGAATGACTGATGACCACCAGGGTTGGCAGCACCGGTCTACAGTTGCATTATTTTCTGAAACTGGTTTCACGACTTGGCTGATATTAATTCTGCCGAATGACCAATACAGTTTGATGAATTTGATTCGGAGAGAACATTTGATGATGCAAAACCCAGCAAATCAAGCCGGATCTGTGTCTGCGCCGCCGCCACACCAAACAAAAAAGCTGCGCCAAATCTGGGACAACATTAGCAATTCTGCTCAATCGCAGTGGCAGCAAGCGCACAGTCTTTGGCAACACAGACGGCAGCGCCGCCATTTGCTGACCCTGCTAATTCTGGGTACCACCGCTTTAACCATTAGCACAACAGCTTGCATCAGCTATTTTTTTGTACGCGGACTAATCCTTGACAATTTAAAGCAAATAGCACTATTAAAACTAGAAAAAGGCACCGATGAAATCGACCGCTGGCTAAGCAGCCGCAAAGCAGAAATAGAAACCATTGCTTACGATCCTACGGTTGGCACTCTCAATTGGCAATTAGTCGAACCCCGGTTGCAAGGAGAAATATACCGGTTAAAAGAGTATTTCATCCTGTCATTAATTCAACCCGACGGCTCATTTATCAATACTCTAGGCAACCGCGCGAACAGCAAAGACCGCCAACACTTTCAAAAAGCAATGGCCGGACAGCTCAACGTTTCCGACCCGCTGATCGGCCGCAGTACAAAAGTTTCTACGATTATTATTTCAGCTCCTATTTGGGCATTACCTCCCGCTCCCAATCAAGTAATTGGAGTCCTATCGGGCAGCATTAAATTAGACCGAGTAACATCTGTCGCTAACAGCTTACTGTACGGTTCCGAAAGTTATGCTTTTGCGCTCAATTCACAAGGAGTGCCAATTGTTCATCCCAACAATAACTTAATCGGAAATATCGACCAGGAGGCCCCAAGCTTTTTACAGTCAAAAGACCCCGCTCTCTCCACAATTGCGCGGCAGATGATCGACCGCCAGACGAACATCGAACTGGTAAAAATAGATAACAAATGGGTGTATGTAGCCTATGCTCCCCTCAAGGAAGTTAACTGGTCGATGGCTTTAGTAATTCCCCGCGAAAATATTGAATCCCAACTGCAAGCATTAAATTTGCTGACATCCGTAGTCGCCGGACTGCTCATCCCGGCAATGCTAGCAGCCATTTGGCTAATTTACTCCTCCGAAAACAATCGCGCTCAAGCGGAGCGAGAAGCCATGCTCAACCGGATTGCCGGACGCATTCGCGCTTCTCTTGAATTAGACAAGATTGTGCAAAGTACAGTCGAAGAAATAGTAAGTTTGCTGCACCTAGAACGGGCGGCTTTTGGTTGGTACAAACCGCAAGAAAAAACGTTACAAATCCTGTGGGAATATTGCCCATCTGATTCTCCGACACAAGCCCTAAAGTTTGAGTCTTACTTTATCGAAAATGTGTTAGTACGGAGTGGTCAAGGCGAACCAATTATTCTTTCGAGCGACACTTGGGCGGAGGGTGTAACTCAACCGCCGGAACTTAAAGCTAATAGCTATTTAGCCGTACCTGTCCAGACTCAGAACCAGCCGCAGGGTTATTTAATTTGTAGCCACGCTACTCATTGGCTTTGGAGTCGGGAGGAAATTCAACTGTTAAAAGCTGTAGCAGACCAATTGGCGATCGCAATTACTCAAGCTCACCTTTACAGTCAAACCCAAGACCAAGTAAAACTGCTTAATAGTGCCTTAAATGAACTGAAAAAAACTCAAACTCATTTAGTGCAGAGCGAAAAAATGTCATCCCTAGGTCAAATGGTGGCTGGAATAGCGCACGAAATCAACAACCCCGTTAACTTTATTTCGGCTAATTTGCCTCACACCAGCAAATATACTAAAGATTTATTAGAGTTGGTGAGTTTATACAAAGAAGCATTCCCAGAGGTTCCCCAGGAAATCGCAGAATTTAGCGAAGAAATCGAGTTAGAATTTATCGAGGAGGATTTGCCGCATATATTGAATTCTATGAAAATAGGAAGCGAACGCATTCGCAGCATAGTTCTTTCTTTGCGGAACTTTTCTCGCCTGGATGAATCTGACAAAAAGCTAGCGGATATTCACGAAGGTATAGAAAATACCTTGCTGCTGCTCTCCAACCGCATTAAAAATAGAATTTATATAGTCAAGAAATACGGAAAAGTGCCTTCAGTCGAGTGCTATCCGTCTCAGCTAAATCAGGTGTTTATGAACTTGCTGAGTAATGCGATCGATGCCTTGAACGAGATCGATCGCCTGGATAAAATTATTACTATTTCCACGGGGGTAGTTCGCGAACATGGCGGTAAATTTCTGAAAGTGGCGATCGCCGACAACGGCCCCGGCATTCCCGACAGCGTTAAAGACCAAATTTTTAACCCATTTTTTACTACTAAAGATGTGGGTAAAGGCACGGGTTTGGGGTTAGCAATTAGCTACAAAATTGTAGTAGATGGACATGGTGGTAGCATCACAATTGCTAAACCTCCGGGGGGAGGAACGGAATTTTTGGTTAAAATTCCTATTAGTAACGGAAAGTAAAACGATTTTAGATTTTAGATTTTAGATTTTAGATTTGGGAAGGACTGATAAAATAAGAGTTTATAGCTTGTCTACAGTTGCCTTGTTTAAACTCGTACAAGTAGGAAGTGGGAAAGGAAGCCCGCAGATTTTGTAAAGTTTTAACGGAGGTAAGGGATAGAAGGAAGAGGGAAGAGGGGCTAAACAGTTTTAATTAATGCTAAATTTACGGCGGTTGGCTAAAATTAGAATAGTTTTTGTTAAAGGTGTTTTATGGCTGTTGGCAAGGATACAATTTTCGAGCGCTTTTTGTCGCCCCTGATGCGACTGGCGATCGACGAAGAAGCGCTGAAACGACTCTACGAAGGTATCGACTGGGAAACAGCGGGCGATCGCTACCGACAACCCAACTTAGTTTATCCCGAATATTACAGCAGCCAAAACTTTCACGGCATTAAACGCGGCTATCTCAACCCCAGTGCCGCCGTTTCCTACGATCCCATCACGCAATATGTTTTGCCTCCCCACGAAACAGTCGTCAGGCAAGGCTTAATTGACGCTGTGCGGGTGAAACCGCGCCGAATCATCGATTTGGGATGCGGCACCGGTTCGACAACGCTCATGCTCAAGCAGGCTTTTCCCGAAGCGGAAGTTGTCGGCCTGGACTTGTCGCCTTATATGCTGGTAGTTGCCGACATGAAAGCGCAAAAAGCCGGCTTAAATATCCAGTGGTTGCACGGAAATGCCGAAAGCGTTGCTTTTGGCGATGCTAGCTTCGATTTAGTCGCAGCTTCCTTGCTGTTTCACGAGACGCCACCTGCTGTATCGCGGGCAATTTTGCGAGAAAGCTTCCGACTGCTGAAGGTTGGGGGACAAGTGGCAATTTTGGACGGAAACCAAAAAACTTTGCGGCAGACAGAGTGGCTGACTGATATCTTTGAAGAGCCTTATATTAAGTCTTACGCGGCTGGCAGCCTCGATGCTTGGGTGGGGGCTGCAGGATTCGCGGGGGTGCAAACTCACGAACACTGGTGGGTGAATCAGGTGACGCAGGGCGTGAAACCTTTGCCGGGGGAAGATTTGGAACAGGCTAAGGTGGCGAGGGGGTGGAATTGGGGCGATCGAACTCCTGATTTTGATGGCGATTTACCGGGCATTCCAGCTCCGGCTTGACTTATTGTTGAGGTGTATTTTTCGCCCTTTGGGGGCGGGTTTCATAGATGGTTAGTTTTAGGTTGAGATGGTTGGTAAAACCCGCCCCTACTAACTTGCTAATGACTGATGATTAATGACTAATGACTAATGACTCTAAAAGCAGTTTTATTTGATTTTAATGGTGTGATTGTTAATGACGAGCCAATTCACGAGAAAATAATCGCACAATTGATGCTCGATGAAAATCTCCAGCTCAAACGTGGGGAGTTTCGAGAAATTTGTTTGGGAAGGAGCGATCGCGCTTGCATTACCGAACTGCTCAAGCGCCGGGGACGATATCTAACAGAAACATATCTCGATCGACTGCTGCAGCGCAAGGCCCAAGCTTACAAAGCTCAAATAGATACTTTGGAGAAACTGCCGATTTATCCGGGTTTGGCAGAATTTATTGATAAAATTCGGCCCGCCGGACTGAAAATGGCCGTAGTTAGCGGGGCACTGCGATCGGATATAGAATTGGTGTTAGATCGGGCCGGTTTGGCAGCAAACTTTGAGTTAATTGTTGCAGGCGATGACTTGACGGCAAGCAAACCAGCACCCGACGGCTATCTATTGGCTGTGGAACTTCTCAACCAGAAATATCCCGACTTTAACCTGCAACCCATCGAGTGTTTGGCGGTAGAAGATACTTTTGCGGGGATTGAAGCGGCGAAAAAAGCGGGGATTCAGGTTGCGGGGGTGACTCACACTTACCCGTTTCACATGATTCAGCGCCAAGCTAATTGGACGGTGGACTATTTTGCTGATTTAGAGTTGGATAGAGTGGCGGCATTTTGCTCGATCGCCCCCACTGAGCCGGCTGCGGAAAACACTTGACCTTTTTAGCAGTTACGTGCTAGTGTAAGTGACGGTCTGCGAACGTGAGAGCAAGCAAAACCTGTCAGCCTTTTAGATTCGGCAATCTCGCATCTAAAATGCTAAATTAAAACTCAATCAGGGGAATTAGCTCAGTTGGTAGAGCGCTGCGATCGCACCGCAGAGGCCAGCGGTTCGAGTCCGCTATTCTCCATAAATTAGGGGTATTTCTACAGGTGACGATCGTACTCAAAGCGAAGTGCGATCGTCACCTGCTTTGATACTCGCCTATGCAAGTGCGATCGACTCGGTTGCTGCTTAAGTTTTAGCATCAATAACCTGTCGAGAGCGAGAAACCCGCTTTCTATGAGTGTGCGATCGACCCGGTTGCTGCCTAACTGGTAGCATCAATAAGATAATTTATGTAAAGAAACCGGTTTCTAATTACACAGTAATTGCTGAAAAGACGTATTTTGGTGTCTAAACCAGGTTTCCCCAAAAAATCCGGTAAGCCCGCGATCCCCACCCTGATGTCATCAGTCAATCTAAAATCTAAAATCTAAAATCTAAAATGGTATCAGCCCGGTTTCTGCCGCAGTTGCCCTCAATCCCCACAAAACATTCATTTTGTCAAAAACAATAAGTTTTGTAGCTAAAAATACAACAGTCTGCTGACGCGAGTCTTAATATCAAGTCGCTATGTGTTATTATTCTCAATCATCAGACTCATCTGTTCAAGAGTAACAAGAAAAAATGACAAAGCGATTCGATCGGCGGAAATTCCTTTTATACGGTTCTGCTACCCTAACATCAAGTTTATTTCTAAAAGCTTGTAGAACTCCAACTCCAACAGCAACTCCAGCCGCTTCTCCCACATCAACAGGAACTACACCAGCAGCAGCCGGGGGCGGAAACACGATCAAAGTAGGAATTTTGCATTCCTTGAGCGGCACGATGTCCATCAGCGAAAAAAGCGTTGTCGATGCCGAACAATTAGCGATCGAAGAAATCAATAAAGCTGGTGGCGTTCTCGGAAAACAAATCGAAGCAGTAATAGAAGACGGCAACTCAGACTGGCCGACTTTTGCCGAAAAAGCCAAAAAATTGATCGACCAAGATAAAGTTGTCACCGTCTTCGGATGCTGGACATCCGCTAGCCGCAAAGCAGTATTGCCAGTATTTGAAGAAAAAAATCATATGCTCTGGTATCCCGTACAATACGAGGGTCAAGAGTGTTCCAAAAATATCTTTTATACTGGGGCTGCCCCGAACCAACAAATCGAACCCGCAGTGGACTGGCTGCTAGAAAATAAAGGCAAAAAATTCTTCTTAGTCGGGTCTGACTACGTTTTTCCCCGCACTGCCAATACAATTATCAAGGCCCAGCTAGCAGCCAAAGGTGGCGAATTAGTTGGGGAAGATTACATTCCTTTGGGTGGGACAGAAGTCACGCCAATTATTAGTAAAATTAAGGCAGCTTTGCCAGACGGCGGCGTCATTTTTAATTCCCTCAACGGCGACAGCAACGTAGCATTCTTCAAACAGTTGCAGGGTGCAGGTTTGGGCCCGGACAAATATCCGTCAATGTCAGTCAGTATTGCAGAAGAAGAAGTAAAGGCGATCGGCGTAGAATATCTTAAAGGCCATTACGCCGCCTGGAATTACTTCATGACTGTGGAATCTCCGGCCAATACAAAATTTGTGGAAGCTTTCAAGGCAAAATACGGCAAAGATAGAGTGACCAATGACCCGATGGAAGCAGCTTATATCATGGTTTACCTGTGGAAGCAAGCTGTCGAAAAAGCAGGGACAGCCGACGATTTGGAAAAAGTACGGGCAGCCGCTTTGGGTCAAACCTTTGACGCGCCGGGGGGCACAGTAACGATGGAAGTTAACCATCACCTTTCTAAATTTGTGCGGTTGGGCGAAGTTAGAGATGACGGTTTATTTAACATCGCATTTGCTACACCCGAAGCAGTGAAGCCGGTGCCTTGGAATCAATTTGTTGCTGAAACACAAGGCTTTGCTTGCGATTGGTCAGACCCCGCAAAAGGTGGCAAATTCAAAGTTTGATAAGTAGGTAATACCAATTTCAATACGCTTGGGTGAAGCCCGATCCCCCCTAGCCAAGGGCGGGCACGGGGAGTAGGGGTAGCACCGCCCCTACCAAGGGGGGAGTAAGAGCATTCTTTCGTCAATCCCTACTCCCGTTAATAAGAGGTAATATCATGTCCGGTCGATTACTCCTAATACGGTAGGGGCGGGTTCACGAAAAATATCTGCCAATAATTGACAATCTCAAAAACCCGCCCTTTTAATCGCAGTCACTCGATCGGACATGATATAACCGGAGTCTTCAAATTCCCCCTTAATATAGGGGAACTGGACTCTTCAAAGTCAACCCCTACTCCCCTTATTAAGGGGGATTTAGGGGAATCGAGATACTGAATCTAAGCATTTTTTATATAAAACTCGATGCTTAACTTGACACCAATGGGGTAAAATCAGCCCCTAATTATCCGCGAACAAAGTTAACCGACTTGATGCAGGAGTAACACAATTGGCGATATTAGATGGTTTATTTAACGGCCTTAGCATCGGCGCTGTTTTACTAATTGCAGCCCTGGGATTAGCGATTATTTTCGGGCTGATGGGCGTAATTAATATGGCTCATGGCGAGTTGATGATGCTGGGGGCTTATACAACTTTCGTAGTGCAAAATGTCTTCAAAGGTATCGGAGGATTTGCTTTTGAAACCTACATTTTATTTGCAATTCCCCTAGCTTTTTTAGTGGCTGCATTGGTAGGATTAATTCTCGAACGGGGAGTGATTCGCTATCTTTACGGGCGGCCGCTAGAAACTCTGCTGGCAACTTGGGGCGTAAGTTTAATTTTGCAGCAGTTTGTCCGCAGCGTGAGTTGGGTGTTGGTAATTGGGATTGCGGTGTTTTGTTTGCTGTTTTTTGGCGGTTTGCGGGTGCTGAAATCGCGCCTGGATTTCGATCGCATTCGCAGCACAATTATCGCCATAATTTTGCCTTTATCTTTGGGTATTTCCTGGGCGGTGAGCACCTTTTTAGGGCAAACTTACAAACTGGCCGTAACTCAACCTTGGTTTGGCGCTCAAAATGTGGACGTGACTGCACCGCAATGGTTGCGGGGCGGCATACCGCTGGGCAATTTTCAGTTGCCCTACGCGCGAATTTTTATTATTGTCCTCACCGGAATTTGTTTGGCGGGAATTTACCTATTTTTGCAAAAGTCTGTGTGGGGATTGCGGATTAGATCCGTGACGCAAAATCGCAGCATGAGTGCGTGTTTGGGTATTCCTACCGAACAAGTAGACGCGCTGACTTTTGCTTTGGGTTCAGGCTTGGCTGGTGTCGCTGGGTGCGCGATTAGTTTGATTGGTTCGGTAGGGTCAAATACCGGACAAAATTATATAGTCGATACCTTTATGGTGGTGGTTGTGGGCGGTGTTGGCAAGATTGTGGGGAGTGTAGTTGCTGCGATCGCGATCGGCACTGCCAATTACCTGATCGGTTCGGGAACTCTAGCATTAATGTTCGCTCCTATCAAGCCTTTAGCCGACTTCTTCACATTTTTCGCCACAACCAGCATGGCAAAAGTAATGGTATTCGCCTTAATTATGGCTTTTCTGCAAGTGAAGCCGGGAGGGATTTTCCCGCAAAAAGGGCGGACGGTAGAAAATTAAAAATTACAACTGCGAGTGTAGCGAAAAATGCAGAAAAAACATCAAAAACCCTGGGTAAAAGAAGCGGCAATTGTCAGCGCGATCGCCCTCACATTCATCTTACTCCTCCCAGGAATACTCCCCGACGTTCGGCTCAATCAATTAGGGCGATTTTTAGCACTAGCAATTGCAGCCCTCGGCATAGACTTAATTTGGGGATACACGGGTTTACTTAGTTTAGGACATGGGGTGTTTTTTGCGATCGGCGGCTACGCCTTCGCCATGCACCTAAAACTGCAAATTCCCCCAACCGCCAGCAGTCAATTGCCAGAATTTATGAACCTCTACGGCGTTACCGAACTCCCCTGGTTTTGGCAACCATTTTATTCATTTCCCTTCTCAGCATTAGCAATAGTTCTCATCCCCGCCATCTTGGGTGCACTTTTAGGTTATTTAGTATTCCGCAATCGGATTCGAGGCGTTTACTTTTCAATTCTTACCCAAGCAGCAACCATTGTATTTTTCAACTTCTTTAACGGTCAGCAAAAACTGATTAACGGCACCAACGGACTCACCGACTTTAAAACCTTGTTCGGAGCCACAGTCAATGACCGAGATACTCAATATATTTTCTACATTCTCACCATACTATTTCTAGCAGCAAGTTATGCCCTCTGCCGATGGCTGACCAGCGGACGCTTCGGTCGCCTGCTAGTAGCAATTCGCGACGACGAAGTGCGCCTGCGTTTCTCAGGTTACAATCCCACAGGATATAAAGTTTTAGTCTTTGCAATTTCCGCCGGTTTAGCCGGGATTGCCGGCGCATTATTTACCGTACAAACCGGAATCATTTCGCCAAAAGCAATGGATATTGCCTTTTCAATTGAAATGGTAATCTGGGTCGCAGTGGGAGGCCGCGCCACATTATCTGGAGCAATATTAGGAGCGCTGCTAGTCAACTTTGGCAAGAGTTTTTTGAGCGAACAATTTCCCGAAGTGTGGCTATTTTTCCAAGGCGCGCTATTTTTAATAGTAGTCACAGTCCTGCCCGACGGCATAGTCGGATGGCTGCAAGATCAAAGTTTCGACCAAATCCGCAGCTTGTTCAGAAAACCGAAGTACGTATCTACTTACCCCAGCCTGGAACAAGACCCCCAAGTGCAGCTCGAAAAAGAAGAACTTGAACATTGAGTGCAAAAATATCGTGTAATTTATAAGTAGGCTGACATAAATAAATGTCACCTACAACAGACAAACAAAGCAATCGCAATAGACTTGGGAAAATCTGCGTTTCTCTCTGAGGAGACGCAATATATATGTCCACCTACTTAGATATCCGTAGCAAGTAGCTTCGTTCTTTAACTTGAGGGACAACATATGGCAGATATTATTGACTACAAAATCTACGGCGACGATTTGCAACTCATCGAGATTGAACTCGACCCCAAAGAAGGCGTCAGGGCTGAAGCTGGAACCATGACATACATGGAAGGCGACATCCAAATGCAAACATCCACAGGCGGCGGCTTATTTCAAGGTTTCAAACGAATGCTGACAGGAGAGGGTTTTTTCATTACCACCTTTGTCAACGCCGGAAATCGTAAAGCCCGCGTAGCTTTTGCCGCCCCCTATCCGGGTAAAGTAATTCCCCTTGATTTAGGCCAACTTGGCGGTAAATTTTTGTGTCAAAAAGACTCATTTCTCTGTGCGGCCAACGGCATTGACATTGAGGTAGCTTTCACGAAGCGGCTCGGTGCCGGTTTCTTTGGCGGAGAAGGTTTTATTCTGCAAAAGTTGCAGGGTGACGGGCTAGCTTTTGTTCATGCGGGAGGAACAATAGTTGAGAAAAATTTGGGAGTTGGCGAAGTGTTGCGAGTAGACACCGGCTGTTTAGTAGCTTTTGCAGCGACTGTAGATTACGATATTCAGTTTGTTGGCGGGTTTAAAAATGCTTTATTTGGAGGTGAAGGCTTGTTTTTGGCAAAGATGACTGGGCCGGGAAAAGTATACGTGCAAAGTTTGCCACTCTCGAAGTTAGCTGAACGGATTTTAGCTGCTTCTCCACCTCCTATTTCGAGCAGCTCTAGCAGTTTTAGTTTAGAGTAAAATAACCATTTATGTGCTTGTGTAGGGTGCGTCAGCTAGCAGATTTTCCGGCTTACCCAGAGACTGTTAACTGACGCACCTTCTCAGAGAAAATCAGCGCTCTCAGGTGCGTCAGCCCACAGATTTTCTGGCTTACCGAGAGACTTTTAACTGACGCACCCTACCCGGAGAAATTACCTATGAATGGCAAAGTATTAGAAATAGAAAACTTGACTGTGAGTTTTGATGGTTTTAAAGCCATCAACGGTTTAAATTTTAGTATGGATGCGGGCGAACTGCGAGTTATTATTGGGCCCAATGGTGCGGGGAAAACTACTTTTCTCGATTCAATTACTGGGAAGGTGCAGCCGACTGAGGGCAGGGTGTTATTTAAGGGACAAAATTTACGCAAGTTGTCGGAAGATAGGATTTCGCGTTTGGGAATTGGCCGCAAGTTTCAGACGCCGCGAGTTTACTTGAATTTAACGCCACGCGAAAATTTGGAATTGTCTTGCAGTCGCCACAAAAATGTTTTTTCAACTTTGTTCCAGCCTGCTTCTGCTGCTGAAAAACGCACGGTTTCTGGTTTGTTAGAAACCATTGGTTTAGTTGCTAAGGCTGATATTTCGGCGGGTTTGCTTTCTCACGGGGAAAAGCAATGGTTGGAAATTGGAATGTTGGTGGCTCAATCTCCTGATTTGTTGTTGGTAGATGAACCTGTGGCGGGTTTGACGGATGAGGAAACGATGTTAACTGGGGAGTTGCTGATTTCGTTGGCCGAAAGTCATTCGGTGTTGGTAATTGAACACGATATGGAGTTTGTGCGGCAAATTGCGCGGCAGGTGACGGTGTTGCATCAGGGTGCGGTTTTGTGTGAGGGGACTATGGATGAGGTGCAAAATGACGATCGGGTAATTGAGGTATATTTGGGAAAACCTGACAGTTGACAGTTGACAGTTGACAGTTGACGTATCATCTTTGGTAAATTAACCACAAGATTTGTAGGGGCGGGTTAACCAACAATCTTTCATCCTCACCGACAATCTACAGAAACCCGCCCCAGCGACCAAATTTGAGCGCGGGTAATTCAACGGACACGAGGCCAATTACCAATTACCAATTACCAATTACCAATTATCCATTACCCATCTAAAAACTATGCTACAAGTTTCTAATTTGAATGTTTATTACGGCGAAAGTCACATTTTGCGCGATGTCGATTTAAGCGTAAATGCTGGGCAAATGGTTTGCTTGATCGGCCGCAATGGTGTGGGCAAAACTACGATGCTAAAAACGATTATGGGGTTGCTGCAACCGCGCAGTGGCACTATTGCTTTTGGCGGACAATCTATTGCTTCTAAGTTGACTTACCAGCGGGCTAGATTAGGCATTGGTTATGTGCCTCAAGGGCGTGAAATTATTCCACGTTTGACTGTAAAAGAAAATCTTTTGTTAGGTTTGGAAGCGAAACCAAGCAAAACCAAAAATCCTGAAGTTCCTGATGAAATTTTTGAGTTATTTCCGGTTTTGAAAACTATGCTCGATCGCCTGGGAGGTGATTTGAGCGGGGGACAGCAGCAGCAGTTAGCTATTGCTAGGGCTTTGATGGGTGAGCCGCAGTTGCTGGTTTTGGATGAACCTACGGAGGGGATTCAGCCATCGATTATTTTAGATATTGAAGCTGCGGTGCGCCGTGTGGTTGCGACTAGGGGAATTTCTGTTTTGTTGGTGGAGCAACATTTGCATTTTGTGCGGCAAGCTGACTGGTATTATGCTATGCAAAAAGGCGGGATTGTGGCTTCGGGAAGCACTAGCGAGTTAAGTGATGAGGTGATTCAGAGGTTTTTGGCTGTTTGATTCAGAAGGAAGGCACGACACGGATTTGGACACGGATACACGGATTAATTAACAATCTGGAAATGAGGCAGAGCCTCTAGGTGTTTATTCCCAGGCTCTGCCTGGGAACAAGGACAAGGAGGCAGAGCCTGGAAGGGATGCAGTCCGCGCACCATGCGGACTTTGTTTGACAAGAAGCGATTTCAATCGCGCCGGAAACGAGACTATATTATTGATTTTTTCTGCCGTCTGGCATTGTGGTGCCGGCCATACTTGCTCGATCGATAGTAGCGCCATCTATATTAGCATTGCGGAGGTTGGCATCGGAAAGATTGGCATCTCTCAAGTCAGAAAATCGCAAGTCTGCACCGTCTAGATTTGTCTTTGTCAAGTTAGCTTTTCTAAGGTTAGCGTTGCTGATTCTCGCTCCTACTAATTCGGCTCCGCTTAAGTTTGTGCGAGCTAGATTGGTGTTGACAAAATCTGATATCTCGAAGCGACTACCGCTGAGGTTGGCATCTGATAAATCCGATCCTGTCAGGATGGGATTTTTTAAGTTAAGGTTAACTAATTTTACGGCTCGGAGGTCGCAGCGGGAGCAGCTTTGAGTTAGCAGCAGCGTTTCGACGTTGGCGTTGATTTGGTCGATTTGTTGCTGGGAGAAATTTTCGGCAAATTGTGGGGAGACGTAGCCGAGCTTTTTGGGGTCGTTTGCTTTTGGTTGGGGTGTTTGGATTGGGGGTGTTTGGATTTGTTGGGGTGTTTGGATTTGTTGGGGTGTTTGTGGTTGGGGTGTTGGGATTGGTTGGGGTGTTGGGATTGGTTGGGGTGTTGGGATTGGTTGGGGTGTTTCTATTTGCCCGATCGCACTTAGTTGCAGCCCCACCTTCGGCAGTTCGAGAGTTGCTGCAAAAATTAGTAGGGCGATCGATAATATTGTGATTTTTCTCATAAATAAATAACAAGAGTGCAAAAATACCATTGATATTGTATGATACTCCGAAAAGCGAACGCCCTACATTGAGATCAATAAATCTCAACTTAGATCAAATACTTCGGAACCGTCTGGTGTGCCAATTATCTTTTATATTGCTGTTTAGCAGTCAGTATTTAGCAGTCAGTATTTAGCAGCGAGCTATGAAGATTCTGTTAGTAGAAGATGACTATCGCATTGCCCAAGCATTAGCAGAAGCCCTCACCGACCAACATTATGCCGTAGATATAGCCGCCGACGGTCAAGAAGGTTGGAACTTTGCAGAAGCTTTTACTTATGACTTAATTCTGCTAGATGTGATGCTGCCAAAATTAGATGGAATTAGCCTTTGTCAGCGCTTGCGCCGACAAGGTTTAAAAACCCCCGTGTTAATGCTAACAGCCAGAGACACCAGCAATGATAAAGTCATGGGATTAGATGCGGGAGCCGATGATTATGTCGTTAAACCTTTTGATTTGCCCGAATTAGCAGCAAGAATTAGAGCCTTACTGCGGCGGGGAAGTACAACTTTACCACCAGTATTAGAGTGGGAAAATCTGCGTTTAAACCCGAATACCTGCGAAGTTACTTATCGCGATAATTTGCTGCATCTTACACCAAAGGAGTACAGTTTGCTAGAATTATTCCTGCGAACAGGAGGGCGCGTTTTAACACGGAGTGCTATCCTAGACCATATATGGGCTTTTGAAGACTCGCCAGGAGAAGAAACCGTAAAAGTTCATCTCCGGGGTTTGCGGCAAAAACTGAAAGCTGCAGGTGCACCAGCTAATTTTATTGAGACTATTTATGGCATCGGTTATCGGCTCAACCAAAACCTCTAATCCCCAATTTCAAGCTTTGGGATGGCGTTTATTGCTATCTTACTTAACAGTAATGGTAGCTATTTTAGGAGCTTCTGCTATTGCTGTTTATGAATTATTTGCCAGCAGTCTGTATCAAGAATTAGACCAGAGATTGGAGGTTTTGGCTCAAGCAGCTTCTCACAGTTTAGTTGCGATCGAAAAGCAGCATATTTCAGAAAATCCAGAAAAAAAAGGCGATGAATCTGACCAAGAAAGTGAACAGCGCAATGATGATATTCAAATTGAACTCCATCGGAAAAAAGTAACGCGCCAGTTAGATAAAGACGGAGACTTAGACATTCCCTGGCAAAATCTGCGGGAACCAGATCAAGCTGTAGAATGGTTTAATGAAGCAGGTAAAATGTTAGGAAATTCCGGCAATACTTTACCGCCAGTACCGATAAAATCGGGTTTCCAAACCATACAAAACGGGCAAATTCGCTCGGCGACCATTCCAGTTTACATTTCTTATGATAATAAAAAGCAAGAATTAAAAGGTTATATTCGCACCAGCGAATCTACTAAAGAAGTCGAAGAAGTTCTCAGCAGACTCCGCTGGAATTTGGGTTATGGGAGTATTATTGTTATGAGCTTGACTGCGGTTGGTGGTTTGTGGCTGACTAAGCAATCTCTCAAGCCAATTGAGGATAGTTTTCAGCAGTTAAAACAATTCACTGCTGATGCTTCCCATGAGTTGAGAAGTCCGCTGACAGCGATTAAAACTTCTGTGGAAGTTATGCAGAGTCATCCAGAGAGAATTCATGCAGCGGATGTTAAGAAAATGGCGGCGATCGCCTCTGCTACTAAACAGATGACTCAGTTAGTTGAAGACTTACTTTTATTAACTAGAATGGATGCACCAGCAGCCAAGATCGCCCGCGAGTGGATAGCGGTGCCGTTAGATGAACTATTAGAGGATTTGCTAGATTTGTGGGAACTGCAAGCTCAAGAAAAGCAAATTATTCTCAAGTCAAATTTAGCCATTAATACGTCTGTAATGGGAGATGCTGCACAGCTAACTCGTTTGTTTTCCAACTTGCTCGGAAACGCAATTCATTACACACCAGCGGGCGGAAGTGTGACTGTTTCTCTGAGCAGACAGAACCGATCGACAATTGTGAGTGTAGAGGATACTGGTATCGGCATTGCTCCAGAAGATGTAAAGTTAGTTTTCGACAGATTTTGGAGAGCAGATCGAGCCAGAAATCGCCGCGAAGGGGGTTTGGGGATGGGATTGGCGATCGCCCAAGCAATTGTCCAAAGCCATCGAGGAGAAATTAGCGTTACCAGTCAGCTAGGAGTAGGTAGCTGTTTTCATGTAAAATTATCCTCAGTAGCTTAAGAGTTGATATTAATAAAAAACCTTAACTCTTCTTCCCAGATTCTCCTTGTTCACCGCTTTCTCCAATGCTGAATTTGTTGATGGGAAGTTAACAGCAGGTTGGTACGCCCAACAAGTAAAAAATAACGCTCAACTAAAAAATGATGCGGCTCCAACTCAAGAACTCAGAAATTTAGTCAACCAAGCACTAAAACGAAATTCTTTATTCCAAATAGCGGCGCGCCCTAAAGCGATGCGTCCGATTATGTTGAGTCGCTATCAGGGAGGAATGTACTACGGCACACATATTGATAATGCGATTATGGGAGATGAAGAACTAATGCGATCGGATTTGTCTCTCACTCTATTTCTCAGCTATCCTGCAAGTTATACGGGCGGGGAATTAGTGATTGAAAGTACCCAAGGACAACAAGCTTTTAAACTTGCTGCTGGTTCAATGGTTGAGCAGGACTTACGCAAGAGACCAAGGAATAAGGGCAACCACCGGGGGGATTGCCCCTACATTCACACGAGATATAGATGTCGTGCGTCCAGGACTATTTAGGAGGTTTTGGAGGCGGATGAAATACATTTTAGGTCTTTCCGAGTTCTTTACTTTGTTTTGTCATAGTAATTATGGTTATCAAAGCGGTACTTCAGGGAGTTTTAGCAATTATGGATACACAAGTGACGGCACTTTCTATCAAAATGAAATTATTTGCAACATGAATTACCCATTTTGACCAAAGAAACCGGGTTTTTTACCGAATCTGCGGGGATCACAAAATATTTTCGCAAAAACCCGGTTTCTGCCTACCCGTGCGTCCAAGAGAATCTGATTTGTCAACAACAAAACCTCTAAAAAATAGGAGAATAAATAGATGGCTAGGATTAATTTTCGCAAACTTCACCGCCAAGTTGCACCGATTATTTTCATCCCTTTACTATTGACTGCATTAACTGGTGTTACCTATCGGATCGCACAAAGTTGGTTTGGTATAGAAGATGATGCTGCCGAGATTTTTATGGTGATTCACCAAGGAAGCTATCTCGGAAAGGAACTCAGACCTTTTTATGTGCTTTTGCTGGCTTTGGGAGTGATTGGGCTGATAGTCACTGGTTTGACGATGACCAAATTTTTGGGTGGCGCACGCCCTGAAAGACCAGGTGCTAAACTTGATTTTCGTAAGGTTCACCGTATTGCTGCACCGATTATTTTATTGCCTTTAACAGTCAGTACGGTGACAGGTGTAATCTATCGAGTTGGCAGAAGCTGGTTTAAGATGCCGAAAGAGGTAGGAGAAGTTTTTTTGAATATCCACCAAGGAGAATATTTGGGAGATTTTTTGATGCCAATCTATGTGTTTTTGGTGGGTTTGGGTGTGATTTTGCTGCTGGTAACAGGAATCAATATGACTGGTATTTTTCGGAAACGTCGCCCGCAAACAACAGAGGAAGATAGCTAATATAGCCTTTCTCAGAAAAATGAGGTACTCATGGGCATAGGGCATAGGGCATAGGGCATAGGGCATAGGGCATAGGGCATAGGGCATAGGGCATATCTCACTTTTTTGAGAACCGCTATAGATTTTTTTTCCGGGAATGACTGATGAATATCGTGGTTTTAATCCTCTTTACAGTTGCATCTTTTTTGGGGAACTGGTATACAATAATTATCTGGTCACTGACCTTTAATTAAGATGATGAATAGAGGTATTGAAACGGCAAAAAAAAGTCTAAATTCAAAAAATGTATGGGAAAGTCGGCTACAAGGAAGTCGCACCAGTGCATTTCTCAGTGAAGTATTAAGTAACAGCGGTCACTTTTTAATTCTGAAGACTTTATCAGACTTGATATTAGCGGGTTTGTTCCAATTTATCACAGACCCAACTGAATATTTACTGATAGTAGCAATGCTTGTTCAGGCTTGGTATCTGTCGAGCTCGAAATGCCACCGTTTTTGGGGAAACCTGATCTGCGTTGGTATCTATACGCTGATTGATGTGCCGATAGACGGGCTAGATTTTTTCCAAAATCTGAGTCACATTGTCTTTTGGTTATTTTCTCTGATGATTGCTACTTTGCAAGGATTGCGATTCCATTGGGCTAAGGGTATTGATGATTGGCTGATTCCACTGGAAAGTTTGGTAAGGGCTCTGATGGTGGTAGCTTTTTATGTTGTGATTGGGATTAAGTCTCAATATTTAATTGCTAATTTAGAATTGATAGTGACATTTTCGCGGACGGCAACGCACTGGTTTCTTACTTGGAGTATGGTGTTTATCGGTTTGCTTTTGGGGTTGCAGTCACTACAGATTGTAAAACAAAGAAAGCAGCTAGAAAAAACAGCTCAACTACTAGGAAATATGGCAAAATGGGGAATGGGAAGTCATGTAGTAGACACAGCGCTTAATAATCCAGCAGGTTTGGCTTTTCAAAAGTGCGATCGCACGATTTTATTTATGGATATTCGCGGTTTTACAAGTTGGTGCGAAAAAACTTCCCCTGAGACAGTTGCAGCGGTTCTCAATGAATATTACCGTTGTGTTGAACCAGCAGCTTCTCAGTTTCAGCCTTTAAGAATAACTTTTACAGCCGATGAAATTATGGCTATTTATGCTACGCCACAACAGGGAATTGCTGCGGCTAAATCTATGAGTAAAGCTGCTTCAGAAATGCTTGAATTATATGGAATTGGTGCGGGATGCGGGGTGCATTGCGGAAGCGTTATTGAAGGGCTATTTGGCGGTGCAGATGTTCGGACTTATACGGTGATTGGTGATGTTGTCAATACAGCTAAACGCTTAGAAAGTGCCACGCCTGGTGGTGCAATTACTATTTCTGATGCTGTTTATCAAGGGATGTCACAACATCTAACGGTGGAACCTTGTGAACCGATAGTGGCTAAAGGTAAAACAGCAGCTTTAATTGCATGGCGGTTAATATAGCTAGCCGTCACGGATTGCGAACATAGAGTAAAAAAATGGCGATATATTCAATCAGAAAACTCTGATTATATCCTCTGGTGAAATAGCTCTAAGTTTAGATAAAAAACTTCTGTACCGTCTGGCGAGCGAATTAACTTTTCTACGGCGTTAGGGAGTTGATCTTGGCGGTACAATTCGGGAATTTCGCATAAGTTTTCTTCGGATATTTCCAATATTTTCGGCATATTAGGAACCGGAATTCCCAGGCGATCGCTCTTATTTAAACTGCAAACAATCAGGTAGTTGTTGTCGGCAATAGTCTGGATGCTGGGAAATATTTTAGATAAACTAATCAGCGTAATTAGTTCTTCTTGGTGTCGCACTAAACTTTGACCGCTATCTAAAAAACCGTAGGGAGTAAAGTCTTTAACAATACGCTGCACTCGTTCTATAGGAACAGCATAGTAGACGTTCCCCAGTTCAAAGGAAACCATTTTTTTAGGGGCAATTCTAACAGTGGCTTGTTTCTTGCTCCGAAAGCGGCGATTGTAATTGGCGTGAGTCATTCGATTTTAGATTTTAGATTTTAGATTTTAGATTGAGGATTATTGGATTGAAGATTATTGGATTTTAGTAGGTAAGTCGGCTGCGTAGTTGACCACTATTATTCGCTGGTGCAATTACTTTTGATCTAAGTTTTGTTTGAGATTAGGGATTATTTGAGTGGAGATTTGAGATTTTGGCTTAAATTATTGAGTGGTGGATTAATTTGGGTATAGCTTGTAAAAGTTGGGCTTCGCTGTAAGGTTTGGTGAAGTATTGATTGGCGCCTAATTCCATTGCCATTTGCCGATGTTTGGGCCCGCTACGGGATGTCAGCATGGCTACGGGAATCTTAGCAAACCGCTGGGTCGATCTGATCGATCGCAACAATTCAAATCCATCCATCCGAGGCATTTCAATATCCACGATCGCCAAACTGCAATCAAGACCATTTTGCAACTTTTCCAGGGCATCCACGCCGTCTTTCGCCTGTACCACCCGGTAGCGAGCACGAGTCAGCGTCAGAGACAACAACTGGCGAATTGTATAGGAATCATCCACTACCAAAATCTGCGGTGACCGACTCGCACTCGCCGGCATCTCCTGCACTTTACCGGAGACAGCGGCGATCGAACTATTTACCACAGGTTGGCCCACCAAATCGTCCACATCCAGAATATTCACCACGCGCCCGTCCCCCAAAATCGTAGTCCCCAAAACGCCGCGAGGCTTGGATAGAGGCGGTGGCAAAGGTTTAACCACAATTTCCTGCTGACCGATCAGCCGTTCCACGGCCACCGCCAGCATTCCTTCGGTAGAAGCCAAAACCAGGACAGGAATTTCCTCTTGGGTCAAAGGGTCAGGAGAGGGGGCATCCGGCGGGAGGACGCTGTATTCGAGCAAATCTTGCATCCTCACCAAACGAATAAATTCCTCTCGCCACCACAGCATCGGCTGATTGCCGGCAATGTGAACTTCCGACGCTTTAATGTGCAGAATTTCCTCGACTGCATCCAGTGGCACTGCTATTTTATTGTGATCTGTCTTCACCATCAAAGCATCAGTAATCGACAGCAGCAGTGGCAGTTTAATGATAAAACTCGTACCTTTTCCCAGGCGAGAGTCTACCTTCACAGTCCCCCGCACAGTCCGCAAATTTGTTCGCACCACGTCGAGCCCGACTCCCCGCCCCGAAAGGTCGCTGACCCCTTCTGTAGTGCTGAAACCCGGCCAAAACAGAAAATCGTAGAGTTCGGCAATGGAAAATTCTTGAGCTTGTTCCTCCGTAGCCAAACCCTTTGTGACAACTTTACGGCGAATCATTTCCGGGTCAATGCCTTTGCCGTCATCGGCGACAGTAATAATAGTTTGGCCGCCTTGGTGGCGGGCTTCTATTTCTATTTGACCGCTGGCCGGCTTGCCGCTTGCCTGCCGAACTTCGGGCATTTCGATGCCGTGGTCGAAAGCGTTTCTCACTAAGTGTATTAAGGGGTCGCGCAAAGCCTCGAGCAAACTTTCGTCAATTTTGGTATCTCTTCCCACTAGCAGCAGGTTGACATCTTTATCGTATGTGAGGCACATCTCCCGCAGCGCTCTGGGCAAGTGATCGACGGCGCGACTGAAACTCACGACTCGCAACTGCATGACGCGGCTGCGTAGTTGTTCGGTAATGCGGCGCAGTTGGTCGGTACTGCGCTCGAATTTCATGGCTAAGGTGTCTAATTTGGTGGCGGAGTGAGAAATTGCTTGGGCAGTTTCGATGACTTCTGCGGCTGTCGAGTGGAACTCTGTATAACGATCCATCTCTAAGATATCGAAGTGAGCATGAACCGGAGAGGATTTGCCGTTAGCAATCATGGGGAATTCTGGTTCTGCTGCTGCAAGTTTTCCCAATCCAGAGTTCCCGTTTCCCCCTCTCCATTCTGCAAAGCTCAGTCTGTCGTATTCTTCTCGCAACTGACCGCCGAATTGGTTTAAATCTACGATATTGCGGCGGATGCGCTTGACTTCGCCGCGCAGTTCGGATTCTTGAAGTTCTAAATTTGTACGGTTGATGACTAATTCCCCGACTAAATTCACCAATTCAGTTAAGCGTTCTAAGTCTACCCGGATTGTTGGCCTTTGCAGGTTGGGGACTGGGAGAGTCGGGGAGGGGGGGACAGTTGGGGAGGGGGAGGGGGAGATTTCCGGGGGAGTCGGGGAGTCGGGGAGTCGGGGGGAGTCGGGGGGAGTCGGGGAGGGGGAGATTTCCGGGGGAGTCGGGGAAGGGGAGGGGGAGATTCGGGGGGAGTCGGGGAGTCGGGGGGAGTCGGGGGGAGTCGGGGAGGGGGAGATTTCGGGGAGGTCGATCGCCCTTCCTTCCAATATTTGTTGGCGTGCGGTTTGCAAGTTTTGGGCGATCGCCCAACCGTCGGATTGCAACCGTTGTAGAGTCAAGTCGGGAGAGTCGATCAAAGCGCTGAGGGCGGCGGCGACTTTCCCAAAATCCGGCAATTGCAGCATTCCAGCCAAACCGGAGAGTTGGTAGTAAACCTGCTTGAGGGCGGTGACAGTTGTTGCCAAATCTGCCTCGTCAGCTTGGGAAAGCTCGGTTTCTAGGCGATTGAAGAGTGCCGGCACTTGCTGTTCAAAAATCAGTTTCAGGGTTTCCTGGGCGGGCGATTGACTGGCTGCGGTGACTGGCGACGGTTCTGACTTGCCGTACTTGGCCTGGAACTGGGCGAAAATTTGGGCGATCGCCTCCAAGTTTTCGGTTTGATCGGGAGTTGTGACATCGGAGTGTTGAACTGATTCGAGCGTAATCTTTTTGAGAGCATCCACCCCCTGCAGCAAAACACTCACAGTAGTCGGTTCCAGGGCCGCCAAGTCTGTGCGATCGCGCAAAATGACAAAACAGTCCTCCAGCGTGTGAGCCGCCGCCGATACGTTTTGAAAGCCCAACATCGAACCCGCACCTTTAATCGAGTGAGCCGCCCGAAACATTTCTTTAACGGCAGCTTGTCGCTCTTTCAAACCCGCAGCTTCCATCGCCAGCAGATTCGTCTCCATTGACTGAAGAAACTCTTCGCATTCTGCGGTAAAAGCATCTATTAATTCGTTTAAATCGTCATCATTCATATTAAATTAGTCATTGGTTAGCAGTCATTAGTCATTAGTCAGTTCTTAGATTATGTCCGGTTCATTTCAACCCGCACCACTCAAATAATCTGGTGAAACCGGGTTTCTTCCTAGATTTATCGTACTCAAACCGAATTTTTCGGAGAAACCGGGTTTCTTCCTAGATTTATCGTACTCAACCCGAATTTTTCGGAGAAACCCGGTTTCTTGCCCCAACGACAGAAATGCGAGCGCACTTTTTGCGTTGGGAGAGGGGGCGGGTTTATGCAGATTGTCGGTAATAATTCAAGATTTTTGATGAACCCGCCCCTACAGAATTGTGGTATTTAACCGGATTTAATATGACCAATGACTAATGACTAATGACGAATAACTAACTGCGGAAATTCGCCACCGACTTTTGCAATTGGCCCAGAGAACCAGACAGCTCGTCCAAAGATGCTTTGACATCCGCACCTTTTTGTGCAGTTGTATTCGCAATCTCGTTGACTTGCTGCATACTGTTAGCAATTCCCTCAGCCGAAACAGTTTGCTTGGCAGATGCGATAGTAATATTCTGCACCAAAGCATTCATTTCTCGACTAACTTCGATGATGGCATTGAGGTGAGTTTTGGCTTCGCTTGCTAGCTTAGTGCCTTCCACTACCTCCAGCGTCCCCGATTCCATTGCCTTCATCACGCGGCTGATTTCTTCTTGAATCGTACCGACAATTTCCGAGATTTCCTCAGTAGCGCCGGCGGATCTTTCTGCTAATTTCCGCACTTCTTCAGCAACAACTGCAAAGCCTAAACCTTGTTCGCCGGCTCGCGCCGCCTCAATAGTAGCATTCAGAGCTAATAAATTAGTTTGCGAAGCAAGTTGAGAAATCGAAGTCACAATTTTGCCAATTTGCTGCGAAGATTCGCCCAAACGCTTCATCATTTTCGAGGTAGAGGCGATCGTCAACCGGAGCCCGTTAATACCTTCGACAGCTCGATCGACCGCCATACCGCCGACTTCAGCCGTTTGAGAAGACTGCTGGGCAACGGTTTCTGCCCGCACCGAAACATCTCGCACGTCGCGGATCGAATTCACAATCCGCTCTATTTCGCGCATGATGGCAGATATTTTTGCTGCTTGAATTTCTGCCTGTTGGGTGAGTTGACTGGTATTGTTAATTGACTCGTCGGTGGCAGATGTTACCTGTTCGGCTAAAGTTTGAATTCCCGTTACTACTTTCCGCAGAGAACCGATTAAGAAGTTGAAAGAGTCGGCGACAGCACCTAAAACATCGTTAGTCACTTCCGCCCTGACTGTCAAGTCGCCTTGAGCCGCGCCTTTAATTTCTCCCAACAATTTAAGGACTTGCTGCGTCAGAGAATCAGCTTCAGCTTTACGTTCTGCTGCTAATTTTCCTAGTCGTTCTTCTGCCTCTTTGCGCTCGGTAATGTCAAAGCGAATGGCGATATATTTGACTATTGTGCCACTGGTATCAAAGATGGGGGAGATCGTCGAATCTACCCAGTAAAACGAGCCATCTTTGCGTCGGTTTTTGATTTCCCCTTTCCACACCAAACCGCGAGAAAGTGTCACCCACATTTCTTCAAAAAATGATTTGGGATGGTAGCCGGAATTGACGAGGCGGTGGTTGCGGTGCAGGAGTTCTCCCATGCTGTAACCGGAGATTTCAATGAATCCGTCGTTGACGTAGGTAATCATGCCTTGCAGATCGGTCTCGCTGACGATCGCCGATTCGTCTAGGGCATTTTGCCGCGTTTTGAGTTCTTGCAGCAAGCGTTCCTGTGTCTCGGCCAACTGCTGCATTTGCTGCTGGGACGATCTTTCCTGGGTGACGTTGCGGCAAACGACTACGCCGCCTTTGAGTGCGCCCGTTTCGTCTTTGAGTGGCCGGCCGGTAATTTTCACCCACAGGCCCTCTGGATTCCCTGCGTGGCGGGTGAAAACCTCTACGTTCTCAGGAGATTCTCCTCTAATTGCCCGTGTTAAGGGGATCTCGGCTGTGGGATAGGGAGTTACCGTATCGGGCAAGAATAAACCGTATCTTGCCGACCATTCGTCGGGAAGAGTATCTGTCGAACCCGTGCCAAAGATATCTGCGGCGGCGGGATTGAACAACACAAAATTGCCTTTTTCGTCGGCAGCAATTATGCCGTCGCCAATGCTATTTATTAGCAGTTGCAAGAGATTGGTTTGTTGCCGAAATTGGTCTTCGGAACGGGCTAATTGGGCTGTTGTTTTTTCCAGTTGCACCATCGCCTGTTTGCTTTCAGTAACGTCGCGAGCGACTGCATACATGAGCTGTTGTTCGGTTACAGGTCGCACTTTCCACGACAGCCACCTGTAGGAACCGTCTTTGCAGCGGTAGCGATTTTCAAAAGATTTTAATTCGGCGCCACTAGCTACTTTTTCCGCTTGTTTTCGGGTTGATTCGCGATCGTCTGGATGGACTAAATCGATATAATAGTTGTCTTCGAGTTCATGCGCCTTGTAGCCGAGTGTGTTTTCCCAAGAGGGATTGATACGCTTGAATTTGCCTTCAAAACTTATAATACAAATCAAGTCTAGGGAAAGGGTAAAAAATCGATCGCGCTCTTCTTCTGCTTTTTTGCGATCGGTAATTTCGATCGCCACACCGCCGACACCTATGGGTTTGCCGTCAGCTCCGGGCAAAGGAAAATATGACGCCAGCCAATCTCGCACGAGGCCCGGTTCGTTGACGGTTGTACCCGACACCTCAACGTTTAAAAACGGTTGGTTGGTGGCGAGAATCTGCTGCAACATCGGCTGTAGGGTATCGACCATTTGGGGTACAACTTCCCTCACCGTCTTGCCGAGGTGTTCGGCAACTGAGACGCCTGTGGTTTCCGCTAATTTCTCGTTAACTTGGACGAAGCGCAACTGCTCGTCAAAAATAAACATTGAGGCCGGGGCGGCTGTGAAAAATGCGTCAAACCGGGTTTGACGCAAAACTAATTCTCGTTCTAGGGCTTTGCGATCGGTGATGTCGCGAGCTTCGGGAATCAGCAGCACGACTTTGCCGCTGTCGTCTACGATCGGCTTGAGGGAGAAGTCCACAGTTATCACAGCACCCCCAGCAACGAGCACGTCGGCTTCGTAGCGGACTACCTCGCCGGCGGCGGCTTTTACGATCGCAGCTTGCACTTTTTGCTTGGCTTCTGGGGAAATTTGCCACCACAAATTATCTGCAAACTGCGTGCCTACGAAGTCTTCGCGCTCCATTCCGGCGATGTCGAGGGCTGTTTGGTTGGCTTCCAAAACGGTTCCGTCTGGTTTGAGCAGCCCCACTAATTGAAACGATTGGTCAAAAATGGCTCGGAACAGTCTTTCGCGATCGCGCAGCATCTCTTCTGCGCGTTTGCGATCGGTGATGTCGCGACTAACTGTTGCCAACCCGATCGGCTCGCCGGTTTCTGGGTTTTTGACCGTAAATAGGGTGAAGTCAACCGGAAAGTCTTCGCCGGTTTGAAAGTTCCTCAACCGGAATTCACCCTGCCAAAAACCGTCTCGCACAGTAGCCGGCACGATTTCTTCTTGGAAAATCTTACCATTTTCTACTGAGAAGAAGTCATACATACTTTTGCTTTTGACTTCTTCAATATTTGGCAATCCTGCTAGTTTCATTCCCGCGACATTCAGGTATGTTGCCTCTCCCTCCATGGTGGCAGTGCCGATAAAATCCGAGCTGCTTTCTACGAGCGAAATCAATCTTTGCTTTTCGATTTCTGCTTGCTTGCGCTCCGTGATGTCGTTGTTAGTTTCTAAAATTGCTTTCGGTTTTCCCTGTTCATCTCGCTGCAAATTCCAGCGACTGAATACGGTAATTTTGGTAGCATAATTGGTGGTGTGAATTACTTCTCCTTCCCAATAATCCTGCTCTTCTAACTGTGCCGAAATAGCGGCTAAAGGCTGGGGATAAATGGTGTGCAATAGAGTATGGGTGACTTTCCCCATGGCGGCTTTTTTTGTCCAGCCGTACATCCGTTCGGCTCCCTGACTCCAATAATTAATGGTGCCGTCCATATCCCGAACGATCAAGCCATCGCTGGCAAGATCGAGCATTTGCAAGTTCTGCTGCAAGGCTTCTTCTGTGCGCTTGCGTTCTGTAATGTTGCGGGCGATCGTTGAGATAAATTCAACTTCTGAATTCTCGGATTTGTGGGCAACAATTACTTGAGAAACTGGTATTTCTTCGCCGTCTAAACTCTGCCAAACTGTCTCGCCGCTCCACACCCCGTCCCGGCAAGCTGCGGGGATGCCGACGTTCACAAGAGTGTCGATACTTTTGGGGGATGTCAGGTCAGAAATGCGGATTCCGGTTAAATCGGCGTCCTCGCCAACTCCCAACATTTCTCTGGCTGCGCGGTTGATATAAATGGTGCGCTGTTGGGTGTCGGCTATGCCTACCCAGTCTGTTGTGGTTTCTAAAATTGCTTTGAATCGCAAGAGTTCTTGTTCAGATTTCCGGCGCTGTGTGATGTCGCGCGCGAAGCCGACCATTCCTAAAATGTTGCCTTCTGCATCTTTGAGGGGCAATTTCTGGGTGTCGAAGGTGTGTACTTTGCCGTCGGCTAAGGTGGCTAAGTCGTTGGAGGCGGGCGCGAGGTGGTTGCCGGCCCGGAAGTTTTGGATTTGGTTCTCGGAATCGGTTTCGGCCTGGAAGTTGGCGAAGATGCGATCGACCGATATACCAATTTCTGCGTCGTCTTTGCCGATAATTTCTGCTTGGGTTTTGCCGAAGGCGGCGGCGAAACCTGCATTGACTAGGGTGTAGCGCAAGTTTCGATCTTTGACAAAAATGCAGTCTGGCGTAGCGTCAATGACTGTTCGCAGCAAGTTTTGGGAGCTTTCTACTTCTGCCAGTGTCTGCCGCAGTTGTTCTTCCATTTGCACGCGATTGGTGATATCTCTAATCGCGCAAACGAGAAATTGTCTACCGTCGGCATCTACAAAGGTAGATTTTTTGGCGGAGACAAAGCGGGTGTTTCCTGCTTGGTCTGTGATAGTTTTTTGGATTTCGGTGCTGGTATTTGTCAAAAAAACTAATTCGTCTTTTTTTCGATATGTCTCTGCTTCCTGTTTGGGCAAAAACTGGTCGTAGGATTTGCCAATTAGTTCTTCTCTGCTGTGACCTAGGTGTTGACAAAAAGCATCGTTTAATATTAACCAGCGGTGCTGTTTGTCTTTGACGTAAATCGGGTCGGGGATGCTGTTAAGGATGTTGTTTAAAAATTTTTCTGAGGCTTTTAATTGCTCTTGTACTGTGGTGCGATCGCGAATTTCCTGTTCCAATTGTGCATTAGTTTGCAGGAGCTGCTCGGTTCTTTCATTCACTCGCTGCTCTAGTTCTGCCGTTAGCTGCTGCAAGGTCGCTTCTGTCTGTTTGCGCTGGGTAATGTCGCGGCCTTCGGCGAGGATTTGAAATACTTCTCCTGTTTCATTTAACAGGGGCTTAAAGGACACATCAATTACTGTCACATGGTTGTTGGGGCCAGTGATTTCGTATTCTTCCCGGACAAACTTGCCTGCCGAGACTTGTTTAATGTTCGTTTTTAGGCGCTGCTGGTTGGTTGGAGATGATGCCCACCCTGGTGTCAGCCAAAATTTCAGCCCCAGCACTTCTGATGCTTGGAAATCGCCCAATTCTAGCGCTGTCTGATTTGCTTCGATCAGAGTACCGTCTGGATCTAATACTGCGATCGCTTGAAAAGCTTGGTCGAAGATTGCGTGAAATCGCTGGGTAGTTTCGCTCAGTGCTTGTTCTGTTTCTTTTTTAGAGCTCAAGATTTGCTTGGAACCTACTAAGAATCCGTAACGGTTGGACAAACTCAAAAAAACGAGCGCCACCATTACAGTTATCCAATCGAACACACTTTGTGCCACCTGAGAGTGGGGCAGCCCTAGGTATTCGGCGGCGTGGCCGCTGTGGCCGAAAGCGCAGCTCCAAAATATGCCTGCTGTGGCTGTGGCGAAGATGTCGAACCCGAATTGACGGTTTCGCCACAAACCTAAGCTGATTATCCAGGCGATGGCAAAGTAACACACACAAATGATGCAATTAGCAGCTCCAATTACCACCGATTGGGAAAAGTCAGGCAATGTCAGAGTCAAAGTCGTTGCGATCCAGGTATAGAGAATTTCGATCATAAGATTAAGGATGGGCAAATCGGATGCGGGCGATCGTTAGTTAAATTTATTCATGCACAGCCGTTGCAGACTTATCTGTATTGTTGATTTTTACCAGCGTTCGGAATGGGCGATCGCTTCTACATCGACAATCATTAGCAAGCGTCCTTCGGAATTGTACAGACCTTTTAAGAATGGAGCTAGGTCAGGACTGACATCTAGTGCTGAGACAATGCGATCGGGATTGAGAGGTAAAACTCCTTCGACGCGGGAGACGGCTAATCCCAGGCGCATTTTCGACAACAATCTCACGTCTCGTGGATCGGGCGCTTCTACCACTAAGATGCGGCTGTTTGGGTGGTAGGTGTCAACCGACTCAATACCTACAAACAGTCCAAAGTCTGCCGCTGCTAAGATTTCGCCCCGCAAGTTGGTTAATCCCAGCAAAAATGGCTGGGTATTGGGAACCAGGGAAATCGGTTGTTCCTTGAGGGAAAGGACTTCCCGCACTGCCTCTAATTCTATGCCGAACAGACTGCCTCCTTGACCGAACAGGAGAAATTGCTTTGTTGCACTTGTCTGATTCCCCCCAGCGGGGGGAGCCGTTATTTTCATGGCTTATTTTTAGTTTCTAGTGTAGCTTACAAATTAGAGTGTTGCTTTGACCCTAAAGCCGATCGCCCATCGAGTTTTTCAGCATCACTTTGGGTGCCTCAAATGTTTCCGTTAAATAAATCGCGGTTGGGCAAATAAGCAGGTTTTTATCATTAAACATAAACTTTTATGGAATTCAAAAACCCAGTTTATTAAAAAAAACGGGGTTTGTCGGTATAATGTTTTTTGGGAAGCGGCCGATCGCTTTATATTCGGTTTACGCTGAAAGCAGGCGCTGCACTATGTGGACGAGTTGTTGAGGTTCAAAGGGTTTACTGACGTAAGCGTCGGCCCCTAAATCAGTTCCCCAAGCTTTATCGATCTCGGTGTTTTTATGAGTACAAAATACTACGGGCAATTTGGCAGTTGTGCGATCGCCCCGCAATTCTCTGATCACTTCAAACCCGTTCATTCGCGGCATCACTACGTCTAAAACGACCAAAGCCGGACGGGTTTTGCGGATCATGGCGATCGCTTCTTCGCCGTCACCTGCCCGGATCACATCCAATCCGGCATCTTGAAGAATGCGGCAGATGATTTCTAGTTCGCTCTTAACGTCGTCCACTACTAAAATTTTGGACATGATTCCCCACTTCCTTGCTGTTATTGACAGCGGACTATGTTTATTTAGAAGCTGACGCGATCGGCGGCGATGGGACTATACCGCTTTGCGGACAAATTAATGTACTTCCAAATACATTATATAGCCGATCCTAGGGCTGAAGGTTAGCTGTCAGCGATAAAAAACGATAAAAATTTACTTGACTAACAGAATCGCTCTGAATAAATTAATCGGCAATTAGTAATTGATTCGTGGTAATTCGCTGTTTTGAAACCAACTACTCTCAGTAGAAAGCTCCCTAAGCAGACAAAAGCCGGATATTCTACGTATTTTTTTTAGCTTGATTCCCAATAATCTAGTTGTGGACAGTGCCTAAATGAGGGTGCTAAAATATTTAAGTATCGGAATTAATAGCAATTTAAAAGGAGCCATAGCGAGATTACTACAGGTATTCAAATAAGTTTTTCTTGTTAAAATACAGCACAATCTCCCTGAGCAGTCGCTATTAGGAATGAGAATTAAATAACTTCCACTTTTGAAAGTGGGATGGGCGTCCCGCCCGTCCAAAAAGGACGGGCGGGACGCCCAACCCACAATAACAAATAAAATTGTAAGTTATTTAATTAGCGATCCTTATTTAATTAATTAGACGAG
>NZ_JAUBVD010000111.1:0-8262 GCF_036705675.1 Microcoleus sp. AT8-A3 | reverse complement strand
TACTTAAATGGCTTAATTGGTAGACCGCCAAAAACTGCACAAGTATAAATACTTATTGCAAAAGTGACATGCTCCCGGTGCGTTTTCATTCGCTCTGACCAAGCCATGCAGCATCATCAATGCGATTTTGACGGCGATCAATTAGTGATTACGCCTGCTTCCCGAATGCCGAATATCGCCTCTGAAACCAGGCACGCTAATCAAGAGAATGAGTATGATGCAGTTGAAAAGCGAGAGAAAGTTGACTACAATAAAGCTACCGATAGTAATGGCGATCGCAAGTATACCAAATTGCGGCAAATTGCCGTAGCGATCGCCCAAAATAAAATCGGCTGGGTGGCTACCTTAATCGGGAGAGTGCAATCGTCAGCAGCACAACCGGGACAGCCAGAAAGTTTATTCAATCAACAGAAGCGGCAGCTTCTTGGAAAGCTATTTGATGGTCTGCAAATTGAAGTGGACAGTCCCAAAAGTGCTACTCGTACCGAAGACCACCACCCCACCTTATTGTCCAAGGCTAAGCAGTGGTCAGAACAGCACCCAAGCTACCTATTTGATTACAAAGACGACCCCAGGCTTTACAAAACCGTGCCATTACCTATAGGAGACGGCACCGCTATCAATTGCATTGCTAGGGAGGCTGTTAATCCAGAGTGGGAACCGACTCGTCTAAAAAGCCGCCACCGCGACGAATTTCGCTACCTGTTCGAGTCTCCTTCTGACTTAGATGAGCGAGAAAAATGGGAGAAACATTATGTCAGGTGGGCGCAAGATATTAAGGAACGCTATCGAGAAAGGATGGGTGAAATTCACTTGGAGTGCGGCGGCGATTCTAAGGCAATTAAAGAAGCTGTCAGCAAGTTATACGAGAGCTTAAGAGCCGATGTGACCGAAACTTGGACTGACCCTGAAGAACGGTTTTTAGCTGCTAGTGCGATGTGGCACGTCGAAACCGCAAATCCCAACTTAGAAGTTCCTCGCAAAGCTTGTAAGGAACTTTCTCGCCAACTGCTGATTGAATTCAACCTTGAACCTGAGTACGAGCGACTGCACGAAGCTATGCCAAAAGACACTTACGTTTTGAGCGTCCCTTTCGAGGAATTTGAACTCGACGGCAGCGGTAAGACTGTCAGGGATAAGAAGCGACAGCCAGTTGGCAAAGACTTAGCTGGACATTGGAAAGAATTGTTAGACAGCAAAGGCATTAAATATGAAGCAACTTTGCATCCGAGCCTGCCAATGGTCAATTTTGCCTTTATTGAACCCAGCGACCAACTGGTGGGAATTCTTGAGAAGAAGTTTTGCGAAAATGTCAACGACATCGACAGTTTAGACTTAACCTACCGTGATGGTCTTGGTCGCACCAAAGATGTCAGTTCACGCATTGTAGCTCCTGCAGATTATACTTGGCTTGAGTCCCAAAACCAAACACCTAAAGCAGCATTGGTTCTCAATTTGTTTACAGATGAAATTTGCCAGCAATTGCAAACCTTTCAGTTTGACAGAGCTGAACTGATTGGGCAGAAGTACAATGACTTGAAAGATGTTGACTTTAGCGCTCCAAAATGGAGGCAGAAAACATTGACTTTTGAGGTGGGATCTGTTAGCGGTAGCGGTTCGAGGCGCGACGGCAGCGCCATTGTCCTCCTTGACGGACAAGAACTAGCCATGTTCTCTGCTAATTCACCTAAATTGCCGATCGGCACTACCTTTAAAGCCACTATTGAACCCTCGCCTAAAGGCAGCGCTCTGATCTTAAACATCAACCCTAGCTCTGTGCAACTAATTGAATCAGTTGAGGAACTTTCAGAAGTCGCGCCAACTCCTTGTCAAGAGCGATCGCAATCCGTATCGCCAACCCCTTGTCAAAACAAACCGCCGTCTCAATCCCAAGACATTGCTGCCAGCCCCGCCCACCTCTCAGAATTGCTGAAAGATGCGATTTCTGAAGCATATAACCAAACTGGAGAAACTACAATTCCTGTGGGAAACTGGACAGCTTTTATTAGCAAATCTCGCAACAATCTTAGGTGTTTAGTCAGAGATGAAGCTGATAATCCGGTCTTGGCTGCTGACTTGAAAACAGGTCAAGTTATTAAGAAGCTTTCGGAAAATAGCAGCGCTCACTTTCTCAAATATATCTTAAAAATCGATGCTGAATTAGCTTCGGAATCTTCAAAATTTAGAGTTGCCGACGCACAACTTTAACGTAATTTCGGAAGTCATATTATGTCCGCTAACTAGACCGTAATTGCAATTCTATTACTTTGCTGTGGCGAATTTACAAATACCTGCTCATGCAAATCATAGAAAAAGCGCAAACCTTTTCAATGCGTGTTGCCTAAATGTGTCTTGCTTGTCGGAGGTCAAAGTCGAATGAGGCCAGAAAAGACACATTCGACTTTGACCTCCCTTGAGGACATTTGTACAACACACATTGAAGCCTGCGGTTTTATAGGTATTTTGACGGACATGATATGACACTTCTTTTGCTTCCGCTTAATCAATGCCTTCCCCCTCCGATTGGAGGGGGTCACTTTAACTCCCCAAAACCGCACTTTAGAGTGAAGTCACTAGCCATACTGCTCGAATTTCATGGGAAATATCCACTCACCCCGCCACAAAGATTATGCCCACAAAAACAGCATCCCGAAGCCGAAGCCAGGGAAATTACATCACCCCTAACACAGCGGAGGGCAAGAAAATCCTTAACTACCTAAGAAATCGCTGCGAGAAAGCTTTAGATTACTGCCTGGAAAACGGACTCACCAGCGTAGAAGATTTTGCCGATGCAATTGAAGAACTAACGGAAGCAGACGGCAAACCTGGCATTAGCGTGGAGGTCAAGCACAACGGACTCGTCCTCAGTTTGAGCGATCGACCGGAGTACGGCTCTACCACAGGAAAGTACATGATGGAACACTTGGGAGAGCCCGACGACAACCGATTTACTAAAACAGGAATTGAGGCGTTACTCGATTCGCCTCGAACTAAAACAAGGTCTAAAAAAGACAATTTACTAGATGAATTGGATGATGAGCAACCCTCCCCCAAGTCTAAATCAAAAGCGACAACCAAGTCTAAAAAAGACGATTTACTAGATGAATTGGAGGATGATGAACCCTCTTCCACGTCTAAATCAAAAGCGACAAACAAGTCTAAAAAAGACGATTTACTAGATGAATTAGAGGATGATGAACCCTCGCGTCGCTCGAAATTTAAAGCCAATACCAAATCACAAAAAAATGAAAGAGAAAGTTGGGAGGATGACGAGCCATCACCCAACTCTAAAACCAAAACTAGACCTCCCAAAGATGACCTAGAGGAGTTGGATTCGGAGGAACCACTGGTTAAATCTAAAGCCTTAAACCGCTCTCCGAGAAATCAACTAAGTGAGTTAGATGAGTTTGAAGTCAAAGAACCTCAACCTAAAGCTAAGCCTCAAACTAAAAGCCACCTTCAAAACTCTGAGCGAGAAGATTTGGAAGACGAAGAATTATCAACTAAATCCCAAGCCAAAAGAAAACTTCAGACAAATGAAGCGGTAGAAGTTGCTGAATCCTTAGCACGCACACCCTCAAAAACCCGAACTAGCCAACAGCGACCTCAAGGCAAAAAATCAAACGACCAGAACATCGATAGTATCCTCGATGCTGCTGTACAAGTTAGTGGTAGAACAGCCATTTCTGGAAGTGAGGTAGAAGGTACAACTGTCAGTGGCCTGAGCACTCAAGTTGCGGTTCTCGCTACTCTGATGGGGAAAAAAGCAGCTTCTCAAATTATAGAAGCTGCTCTTGGGGCTGGAAAAGAGCGCCAAGTTGCCGGTATTGTCAAAAGGCTCCAAGCTCAAAGCCAGCGGGCTGACTCGCTCTCCCAGCGAGTTACCAACTTGGTTGAAGCGGATTCAGTTGCAGATGCAAGGGTCGAATCCGAAGCTTTACCAATAGCTGAACCGAAGCCAGAACCGGAACAAAACATCTTACCTGAACCGGATGCCGAATTTGTCTCAACACCCGGTATGCTCTTAGCTAAAGCGGTTAGCAAAGTCCACGGAAAAGTTGATAAAATTTCCGGCAGTGTGAGAGACAACAATTCTGAAAAAACGGCTTCTATTAAGATTGACACAGAGGCGAGTTTTGAAGAACAGCTCGTACAAATAAATGAAGCACTCAACCGACTTGAAAAGCGACTCGATACCCTAGAAGAGCGAATAGAAGCTTTAGAGAACAAACTTTCTCTTCAAAGCGAGACAGGCGTTCAAGCTGCGGATGCAAAAGTAGAACCGCCCGACAGCTCGACTCCATCCCTCAGCGACCAATTCGTACAAAACGGAACAGAAATAGGTGAAACAATTTCATTAGAATCAACAATCCCAGCTAGCAGCGCTAACGCTACTGCTAAAAAAATTACTCTGACAGCCCAAAATCTTACTCAGGACTCTCAACTTGCAGCAACACTGGCAAAAATTTATAGCCTAGCTGAAGAAGAAGCAAATGCGGAAGGCATTGGATTAGAAGATGGGGTTGATTTGGGAGAAGCCAAACTTTATGTAACAAATTTTGACTCCTCTACCGCTGTCAGCTTAAAAACTAAGGAAGGCGAGGAAATGTTCTCAGCAGTACAGGATAAAACTGGAGAGTGGAAAGTGACAAACGATTTCTTGAAACCTGAAGAAAAAGAAGAACTCGATCGCTTAAAGATTTTTCAACAAGCTCTCAACCAAGAACGTTTAGCTGAAATGGTAAAGAGAAGCAATCAAGATGAAGTGAGCTTTACCGATTCCCAAGGCTCGCGCCTCGACTTTGAAGTCGAATTCAGCGATAAATCCAAGTCGAAGGGTACTGTCAAAGGCTTTAATTCTCACAGCGAGATAGTTTTTGAGGCCAGCCTCCAAAAAGGTAATGTTGAGGTACTTTTGTGCGACATTCCACCAGAAGTAGTAGAAAATCTCCTATCCCAACAGCAACTTGCTCAAAACCAGAACTCCAACAAGCAGGAAGCGAGAAAAACTGAGGCCGAGATGGAAATTTGAAATAACTTATTTCACTTGCACCCTCCAAATGGAGGGGGTCATTGTCACTCTCAAAAATCACCGTAATTGGTGATTTTGCGGGAATTAGATGCAACTAAAATTGGCATTAAAGCACTAATTTAATCGAGATAGTGACATGGCTACTTACTTAGAGCAGACAAGAACTGAACGAAATCGCAACTCATTATTACGCTGGTTAAAACAACAGAAAATTCAAGTGGGCGACATTCCCTTCCTCGGCATTTGCCTAGCCTCACTCATCTACTTCAGCCTTCACGACCCGCTCCTAATAACAACTTTAGGCTGCTCCAGCATAGTCTTTTTGAGTTTGTGGCACACCGCTAAAGCAATCCCAATTGTAGAGCGATATATCGGCTGCAAAATTCGATTTTGGCACATTACCACTGCCATCATCACCTCCACTGCACTGTGCTCCGTGCTCGATTCCCCCGCCAACGCCATCTTCCTCTCCGGCTTAGAAGAATTTATGACAGAGCTAGCAGAAGGAGCCTCTTCAGCGGGAGGCGAAGCCATTGATGCCGAGGTCATCGAACTGATTTTTAACCTCATTCGCGGAGCATTTCTTTTATTAGTAGCATCCGCGTCTCTTTTTGCTTACAACCAAGCGCAACAAGGCAATGACTGGCGACCAATTGTCACCCAAGTCGCCTTAGCTTTTGCCATTGTAATTGCCATTGATGTAATAACTTTCCTCTTCGTTGGCAATGGCGGTGGCGGAGGTGGAGCTTAGGGAAGAGTGGGAGAGGGGGAGAGGAGGAGAGGGGGAGAAGTTTGAAAACTTGCAACAACCCGATAAAAACTAGAGGGCTTCAACATCAGCTTCAGCTTCAGAATCACTTAATTTGGATACAAAGCTCCTTCATAACGCCGTTTACGCCATGCCTCAGACAAATTGGCACAAACAGAACGCGAAGACCGACGAATTTGATCTGTCAATGAATATCGTTCCTCAATAGGAAACTTTTTAGAGAGTTCAAAAATCTGCATAGCCACATCTAATGCAAGTTGATACACTTCTAAATCTCGGTGGGATTGAATTGGTTTTCTGTTCATTTCAAACTCTAATTTCTTAACTCCACTTTCTATTATCCCCTCTCCGAATCACCCCCTCTCCCCCTCTCCGAATCACCCCCTCTCCCCCTCTCCCCCTCTCCCCCTCCCCCACTCTCCCCCTCTCCCCCTCCCCCACTCTCCCCCTATTACCATGCTTAAAGACCCAGATAAAGACTTTATTTCCGTCAACAAAATTCTCGGCAAACAAGCCAGCATCGGCATCATTCCAGCGGAACAGCTAATTCCGTGGATGCTAATCACTGTAATTTCCTACATCCTCACCAACGGTCTATTCAGCTTAGGAATGCCTTGGTTTTTCATCACTGCTTTCTGGCTAATTGTAAGCTGGTGGCTCCTGACAGGTAACAAACCTCACCTTTTTGTAGACAGGTTTAGACCTCCGCCGGGGAATGAGTGGTACAACGGTAATCTTTTATACCTTTCTCCCGTTCCCCAACACCGACCAAACCCAATTCGCCACCGAATCAGCGATTCACAAGTCCGAGTCAAACTTAAACCCAAAGTTGCTCCCACTCAACAAGGAGGTAACAGCCGACTTATGCCCTTCCAAAACTACCAAAACCTCCTGTGTTTAGTCACTATCAAAAAGGATGGTCGAGAAGTTTCTGGTTACTTACTGAATGAAGGCAGTCAATACCAAATTGTATTCGGATTCGAGACGGCTGGCTTTCACAACATTCTCTACCGTCATGAAGTAAACAATGCAGCCACAGCCTTAGAAGAAGGGCTAAAAGACATTCCCCCAGGCGAAAAAATGACCTTTCACACCGGCTGCTACAGCAGCGATTGCGTTCGCCAACAACAGTTAACTGAATTGGCTGACAACTGTCACCTCAAACCCATTTCTGTACTCGTTCGTAACGAACAGAAACGCATTCAAGAACTCAACTTAGCAGGCACCAGACAACTGTGGAACCAAACTATTTTCTGCACTTGGACATTCAACGCTCAATCTGGCTCCAAATCCAACGACCCTCTGAGTAAATTCATCAATGGAATTATCAACACAGCCAACAGCATTGCTGCACAATTTACAGGGAACCAGCGCATCTACTCTGAACGCTTTTACAAACAACTGCTGCTCGACGCTTTCGAGCAAGGCTATATCCGGTGGGAACTCTTGCTAAACACCAAAATTGGACTGGAAATTCAACCCATGAATGCCCAAGCATTGTGGGGATGGCTGTGGCAAAAATTCAACAGCGCACCCGTACCCCCTATTCCCCAACTTCTCACCTTAAAAGAAACCGCGTCGGACTACAAACTAACCGAAACTCTCAACAGTCACAAACACGCCTGCACCATTTTAATTGAAGGTATGAGCGGCCGTTCGAGCTGCCCAGAACACAGAAAAGCTAGCTCACGCATTTTGCTCCCCGGCAGAAACGCAGAATGCGGCGTGCTAACAATGGAAGAGGGCCCCGGCGGCTGGCTCAATACTAGAGAACAACTGCAATGGCTCTGGAAAATTATGAGCAACAGCTACGTCCGCGATACTGAAGCCGTTGTCGAAATTAGCGCCGCTCCCAACTTTATTATTCAAGACAACTTAGCAAGGCAAGCTAAACAATCAAAAAGTGCCAAAAAACGCGCTTTAGAAAAAGGTCAAGGTCGCGATGTAGGAGCAGAAGTCAAACAGGAAGAATCCTTTGAAGCCCAGAAAAAAATGTACAAAGGTGCAAGAGCAATTCACGCTGCTGTCACCTTCTTAGTCTACCGACCAACCCCGGAGCAACTAACACACGCTTGCCAAATGCTCTCCCACAGCTTCGGCTCTGCCAAGGTATTAAGAGAGCGCAATATTGCTTGGCAACTGTGGCTAGAAACTTTGCCCATTACTGTAAGCTGGCTGTTGCACAGCAGTTCGCTAATTAACGAACGCCGCCTCACCTTAGACACCGAAACTGTCCCCGGTATTTTGCCCTTAACTGCTGTAAGGGACATCGACTCAAAAGGAGTTGAATTCATCACCAAAGGCGGCAAACCTACGTGCATTGACCTCATGCACAATCAAACCAGCCGCGCCGTTATTACAGGTGAATCCGGTTGCGGTAAAAGCAGGGTAAACGCATCTTAATTTCAACCTCAAACATGATAAGATGAAGTGTTTAGCTAAATCAAGTGCGTAATTGATA
>NZ_JAUBVD010000010.1:121377-169274 GCF_036705675.1 Microcoleus sp. AT8-A3 | reverse complement strand
GGAGCGGAATGAAGCGAAAGTTTCACGTTCCGTTCTGAAGGAGAGGTAGGGGTAGAAATGCCCCTATCGACTCTAACTACCCGAAGCAGAAGGAAGTTGGGCATTACCCCTACTACATGAACGAATTAGTAGTTGGTCTTCGCCAATAGAAAAAGCAGCTTCCCAACTCAAACTTGTTTGTGAACAGAGCATCAATCCAGTCTTAAGTAATTAGACAGAATTAATTACACAAATACATAGTAGAATGATATTTCAGGCAAAATTATGAGTTAATTAGAATTTCATATGATGTTTATCAGGGAAATAAATCCTCTTTCGTCTAAATTGCTCGACTCGAATTTATCGCCAAAGCCGACATCATCAGGTACGTCAGAGAGCACATTGCCTCATATTAGCTTCGCAAGGAGTAAAAAAAGGAGAGTTAATGAATATTTTCAAAATAAGTTATAAGACCCTCTATAACTGGTTCAATCGGTGGGAATTAGAGGGAATGATAGGACTTTATAATAAACCAGGAAGATGTTCTAAGCCACTATTTAAGTCTTCGCAGAAAGCCCAAATAAAAGAGTGGGCTAAACAAGAACCAAGGCAATTAAAAAATGTTAGCCAAAAAGTTCAAGAGACCTGGGGCATAACTCCCAGTACAAAAACAATTAAAAGAATACTAAAAACTCTAAATATGAGTTGGCATCGTATGCGTAAAGGAGTGGGAGGAACGCCTCCCGCCCAGGAATATCAAGAGAAAAAGGCACAATTAGAAGAATTAAAGCAATTGGACGCTCAAGGTAAAATTGATTTATATTACTTGGATGAAACGGGATTTTGTTTGATTCCTTGTGTCCCCTATGGCTGGCAGGAAATCGGAGAATATTTAACAATTCCTAGTCGTCGTAGTCAGCGAATGAATGTACTAGGAATCATGAATCGAAATAACCATCTTGAAACTTATATTTCCTCTCAAAGTATTAATTCAGATGTGGTTATTGCCTGTATTGATGCTTTTTTCCCCACAGTAGATAAGCCAACGGTGATTGTCACAGATCAAGCTTCTATTCATACCAGTGATGCTATTGTTGACAAACTTGAAGAGTAGAAACAACGTAATATTACTCTTTTTGAGTTGCCTTCTTACTCACCTGAATTAAATTTAATTGAAATTTTATGGCGGTTTATTAAGTATGAATGGATTGAAATATCTGCTTACAAGAGTTGGGGAACTTTTGTTACATCTGTGGAAAAAATCCTGAAAGAATTTGGAGAAAACTATGTAATTAATTTTGTCTAGCTACTTAGCAGTTTTAGATCGAGAATATGGCAATGCTGGTTGGGTACTAGCGCAAGCTTCCATTCAAGCTGATTGCTTAATGCGACTCCGAAAGAATGCCTGTTTTTGGTCAGCACCACCAGCATATAGTGGTCGCGGCAGACCACGCAAGCACGGGCAAAAAATGAGGCCGGGTGACCAAACCACATGGCTCGAAGCGGATGCTGTGATTGAAATTGACGAACATCCAGAGTTGGGGCAAGTCCGAGTCAAGCAATGGCTTGACTTACATTTTTATCGTGCGCCTGAACAGAGAGTAAATTTAATCCTCGTGGAAAGAATGAAGCCCATGTCAAACGGTCAGCCGTTTCCACCCTTGTGGTTGGCTTGGGTGGGAGAACGAACTCTACCCTTAGAAACAGTCTGGTTCAAATATTTACGACGTTTTGGAGTGGATCATTGGTATAGGTTTGCCAAGCAACGACTACACTGGACATTGCCTAACCTGAGAACTCCCGAACAATCCAAGCGTTGGAGTGATTTAATGCCGCCCCGGAGTTGGCAACTCTGGCTGGCTAGGGATTTAGTTCTGGAAAATCGACTTCCTTGGCAATCTGCTACGATTAATTTAACTCCTGGACGTGTTGCCCAATCAATGTTTTCGGTTTTAGTTGACATTGGTACTCCTACAAAAATCCCTAAACATAGGGGAAAAGCCCCCGGCTGGGAAAAAGGAAAGGTACGTACTAAGGCATCGTGCTATCCCACTGTTAAAAAACGGGTTTCTCGACGGAAAAAGTCTTCAAGATTAGCTGTTTAATCTTCTACCTCTTGAGTTTTTGAGCAACAGCTTGCCTTCTGCTAAAAGGCTGCTACTTTTAGCTGCACTGATTTTTTAGTCTAAACTACAGTTACTTGACTTTTCTACTTTAGATGAGAGTGCAATTGACGGAAGCCACCACTCCTGATAAGACCGTAGATTAACGATCGTACACAGGATACAATTTCCTTTCAGTCGATCGACTTTGCAGGAGAGCTATTTTGTGCAATCAAATTATTATCGATAGTTTCACAAGGAAGGGCGATCGACTTTGCCGCCGCCGATCGAACTGTGCGATCGATTCTGGGGGCGATCGAACTTTTGTACGCGCCTTCGATCGGGCTCTCGATCCTGGGGGCGAGCGATCGTATCCTCTCATTTTTGTGTCACATCTTCAGGGGATATCAGCACGCAGCCCTGTCTGGCCTGCGATGACACGGCACTAATTCTTGGATGAACACGGATCTCGCCCCAATCTAGGATACAACGAGGCAAGAAAACCCGCCCTAGCTTGTAAACTAGGGATAACAGAATACGCAGGAAAGATTTATGCCGTCGGAAAACCAAGACTTGCTCAAAACTCAAACACCTAACAGTCCAAAGTTGCCAGTTCCCTCAGACATTTTATTGAGCTTGGTCGCTTTACCCATGCTGGGCGGGCTGGTGGTGGCTAAAGCTGCTGCTGAGTTTGTTGCGTCGATCGGCGTTGAAAGCGAAGAAGTCTTTCGGGGTTCGCGCCTTCCCGTACTCAACTTTCCTCAATCACAGGATTAGAAAGCCCAAGGAAGGATGCTGCTGCTAGAAGTTAAATTTTGTGACCCCGCCCAAAAACGGATACGGTGCCACGTACTCCTGTCGGGGACAGATAAAAATTTTCGACCCTAGTTCAACATCCCAGGTTCATCTTTGAAGTAAATCTAAAAGTGTTCGACTTAGCGCGACTCAACTGACTTCTGGCCGAACGTCTCACGCCGATCGTCTAAAATCTAAAATCGCAAGTTAACTGACCTGAAAGCTTGACAATAGGTACAATCCGTGCTGTAAGAATTAATCTTTCCTTATACTTTGTACATAAGTGCCTTCTACTTTTAACGTTGCAATAAGTCTCAAATTTGACTGCAAACAAAAGTGTTTTAGGCGAAACTAAACCATACAATTTTCTTGACACCCGCAGCTATTGAGGAACAGCCCGATGAGTTCAGTCCTCCAGTCTTCAGAACAGGCTATTGATGCAACATCTATTTCCCCTTTTCCCGCTTACTCAAAATCAGACCTGTTTCTACGAAATCGCCTCAAAGTTGTAGAGGACTTGTGGGAATCGGTGCTGCGACAGGAGTGCGGGCAGGAATTGGTGGATTTGCTCCAACAAATGCGATCGGTCAATTCCGCCGAGGGACAAGCCACTCACTTTCGCGAGTCGAATGTCGTACAGCTAATCGAAAAGCTCGACCTCAACGCCGCCATCCGCGCCGCTAGGGCTTTTGCACTGTATTTCCAGTTGATCAACATTGTCGAACAGCACTACGAACAGCGAGACCAACAGCTAGCTTACGCTAGCAGCAACGACGCTGGTGGGCGGATGTTTTCTAAGCTGCCAGGACAAGCAACGGATGCCCCCGATCGCCCCCGCCACCGGGAAGGCCCAGTCCCCGCCCAAATGGCTCCTCGCGGTGCAGACAGCGGCGAGACGATCGCCCGAGATGCGGGAACTTTTCACCAACTGTTCCCGATGCTGCTGCGCTTGAACGTGCCCAGCCAGCAAATCCAGCGCTTGATCGATCAGTTAGACATCCGCTTGGTATTTACAGCTCACCCGACGGAAATTGTTCGCCACACGATCCGCACCAAACAGCGACGAATGGCGAAGATTCTCCAACAGCTAGACCAAGTTGACGAGAAATTTCAGGTGATCGGAACCGACTCTCAAAGCCCCTACCCGGTGTCTTGCTGGGAAGCAGCGGCTCTCCAAGAGCAACTGATGGAAGAAATTCGCCTCTGGTGGCGCACTGACGAACTGCACCAGTTCAAGCCGACTGTACTTGACGAGGTGGAGTACACTCTCCACTACTTCGAGGAAGTTCTGTTTGATGCTATTCCCGAACTCTACCACCGCTTAAAGCAAGCTTTGCACGCTTCTTACCCTTATCTGAAACCGCCTAGTTACAATTTTTGCAAGTTCGGTTCTTGGGTGGGATCGGACAGGGACGGCAATCCTTCGGTGACTCCGAAAGTTACTTGGCAAACTGCTTGCTATCAGCGCCACTTGGTGCTAGAGAAGTACATCAGCGCGGTGAAACGGCTAAACGAACTTTTGAGTTTGTCGCTGCACTGGAGCGATGTGCTGCCGGAATTGCTGGAATCTCTCGATCGCGACAAATCGGAATTCCCGGAGGTTTACGAGCAGTGGGCAATCCGCTACCGCCAAGAACCTTATCGGTTGAAGCTGGCCTACGTGCTGCAGCGGCTGGAAAATACGCGCGATCGTAATTGGCGGCTCTACAAAGGAGACGAATTGCAGCGGGAACGCGAAGCTTTGTCGGAACATCCCGGAATGACCGGCCTTTATCGATCGGGGGCTGAGTTTTTAGCCGAACTCAAGCTCATCGAACACAATTTAGTGGAAACAGGTTTGAGCTGTCGGGACTTGGAAAATCTGCTCTGCCAAGTAGAAATTTACGGGTTTAATTTGGCTTACCTAGATATTCGCCAAGAGTCAACAGTACACTCGGACGCTTTAAGGGAAATTGCTGAATACTTGCAAATTTTGCCCAAGCCTTACAATCAAATGTCGGAATGCGATCGCATTATTTGGCTGGCAACGGAACTGCAAACTCGCCGCCCTTTAATTCCAGCAGAATTGCCCTTTTCTCCCAAAACTTGCGAGACGATCAATACCTTCCGAATATTGCGGCAAATGCAGCAGGAGTTTGGCTCGGAAATTTGCCAAACTTACGTCATCAGCATGAGCCACGATGTCAGCGATTTGCTGGCGGTTTTGCTGTTAGCAAAAGAAGCGGGACTTTACGATCCCGCAACAGGAATTAGCAACATTCAAGTAGTTCCCCTGTTTGAAACGGTGGAAGATTTGAAAAAAGCGCCGGAAGTAATGCAAAAAATATTTGATCTGCCGCTTTATCGAGCTTTGCTAGCAGGAGGATACGCGCAGGAACTAGCGGTAAAAAACGCCGAAAATCTCAAATGCCCCATCGAAAATCTCAAATTGCAAGAGGTAATGCTGGGCTATTCGGACAGCAATAAAGATTCTGGTTTCCTCAGCAGCAATTGGGAAATCCACAAAGCTCAAAAGGCTTTGCAAATGGTTGCGGAAAAACACGGTGTGGAGTTGCGAATTTTTCACGGCAGAGGCGGTTCTGTAGGGCGCGGTGGTGGGCCTGCTTACAAGGCAATTTTGGCTCAGCCTGGAAAGAGTATTAACGGGCGAATTAAGATTACTGAACAAGGCGAGGTTTTGGCTTCTAAATATTCTTTGCCGGAGTTGGCGCTTTACAATTTGGAAACTGTGGCGGCGGCGGTAATTCAAGCGAGTTTGCTGCACACTGGTTTTGATGGCATCGACCCTTGGAATGAGATTATGGAGGAGTTGTCGGTAAAATCGCGATCGCACTACCGCAATTTAATCTACGAACAGCCGGATTTAGTTGATTTCTTCCACCAAGTTACCCCGATTCAAGAAATCAGCCAGTTGCAAATTAGTTCTCGCCCGGCCCGTCGCGGTGGTAAAAAAGACATCAGCGGTTTGCGAGCAATTCCGTGGGTGTTTAGCTGGACTCAAAGCCGCTTTTTGCTGCCTTCTTGGTACGGTGTCGGCACAGCTTTGCAAGAGTTTTTGCTGGAGGAACCGGAAGAACACATGAAACTTTTGCAGTATTTCTACTTGAAATGGCCGTTTTTTAGAATGGTAATTTCTAAGGTGGAAATGACTTTATCTAAGGTGGATTTGCAGATTGCAGAACACTACGTGCAGGAGTTAGCTTTGCCAGCGGACAGGGAGCGTTTTAAGGCTTTATTCGATCAAATTGCTGCCGAATTTCACTTGATTCGCGATTTGGTTTTAACGATTACCGGACACCAACGTTTGTTGGACGAAGATCCATCGCTGCAGCGATCGGTGCAGTTGCGAAATGCGACGATTGTGCCTTTGGGTTTGTTGCAGGTTTCGCTGCTGAAACGCTTGCGGCAGCATGGTAGTGGCGGGGTTCCGGGGGTGATTCACTCGCGTTACAGCAAGGGTGAATTGTTGCGGGGAGCTCTGCTGACGATTAATGGAATTGCTGCGGGGATGCGGAATACCGGCTAGGCAAATAGTTTTGAGTTGTGAATTAGTGGTAAGGTGCGCGATAGAGCACCTTGCTACTGTTAGTTTCAGAATTCGGGCGATCGCCCATTGTATAGCAATCCTCGCATCATTTGTGTAATTCTTGTAGGGGCAAACCCCCCGTGGTTGCCCCCATGAGACCGGGGTAGGCACTCTTAACACTACCCCTACATCTTTTTACGACTCCTGCAAGGATTGCTACAGCATATTCCATGTAGATGTGGTACACACAATCTTCTAGCCCGTGTAAGGTGCGGATACACCCGTCAATCTGTAAGTTTTATCGACCAATATTTCGCCGCGACGCACCCTACAGATTAACACCACACAATATAGCTTTATAGTGTACTTCATGAACCACCGAAGAGGCTGTATAGTCACAGCCATAGGAAACTGTTCGCTATGCTAGCTGAGATTTTTTTATGTCTAAACGGAAACAGTCTCAAGGTTGTCGCCCGATGCTGCGGCGCACTTTTTTATTTTTAACGGGCATAGCTTTGGCGCGGGTGGCGGCTGACTATTTTGCGATCGCCCAAAACCGAGATAGTTTCTTGACTCTCATGGGTCAACTGTGGCAAAAGTCACTCGCTTTTTTATCAAGTATACAATCAAATCAAACTCCTAAACCTCTCCCTAGCAATCCCATTGTAAAATCGGCAAAAACAAATCAACCTCTGCCGAGTAATCCTATTGTAAAATCGCCCGAAAATCCTCCTGCTGTGCAGCCGTCTCAACCTAAAATTATCAAAAAACGTTCTGCTAAGCAAGCAAAACCTGTAGAAGTCAGCAGCAAAAATGTAGCTGGCGCAAGTTTTTATCTCACAACTATTGACCTCGCCGACCCAGAAAATTATATCACAATAGGGTTAGCTAATAATGCCGATTTTGCTAATACTTCTAAAGTAACGCGGGGCGACGAACCTTTTGAAAATATGGTGGCGCGTTACCGGGCTGCTGTTGTTGCTAACGGGACTTTTTTTGGTAAAGATGAGCAGAAATCTGTGCTGGGAAATATGGTGGCGGCGGGTAAGTTTCTGAAATATAGCCGATGGGAAAATTACGGCACGACTTTGGGAATTAAAGCCGGAAATCAATTGGAAATGGTGACGGCTAGAACTGAAGGTAAGCCGGATTGGAGTCAACATTGGTTTTCTCTGACCAAGAATTTCAAAGGTGGTACCCGCCACGTGATTTATCCGTGGAATCAATTCTTTAATCGAAAATCGAAAATCCTCAAGAAAGAGCATTTATCTCGCGCAAGTCAATCTAAAATCTAAAATCTAAAATCTAAAATCGATTGACTTGCGGGCCGAGATTGGTTAAAGCGGGGAAAGTTTGGCTGTCTCCTTTGTCGGAAGGTTTTAAAGATGCTGGTGTTTTGGGCGTGGGTTCGAGAACGGCGATCGGCTTTCCGGCTTCGAGAGATAAGTTATTTTTGGTGACTTTTCTTGATAGTTTGTCTTTGGAAGCAGAAGCTAATGTTATGCGGGCGATGGCGTCCCGCCCCGCAAGCTACGGCTGTTTTGAAGCGATGAATTTGGACGGGGGCGCTTCGGTGGGTTTGGCTCATCAAGGGCAGATTTTATTACCGCCGGGACGGAATTTGACGAATGTGCTGGTGGTTTACGATAAAGAATATCCGGCGCCGGCTTATTTAAAGCAGTCTTGGGAACTCTTTCAAAAGGGATCTCGACCTTCCCCCATCCGTCCGTTTTTTTTGAGTGAATTCACAATTGATATAATATTAAGTAAGCTTTTGCAGGCACAGATTATGACAGCAACAAGAGAAAAAATCTGGACAGTCGAAGAATATCACCGCATGATTGAAGCTGGGATTCTCAATGAAGATGATAAGATTGAATTGCTAGATGGGAGAATTGTTGAAATGAGTCCCCAAACACCAATCCATGCTGCTACAACCCAACGCAGCGATCGATATCTACAACATTTGCTAAGAGATTTAGCAGCAATTCGCGTGCAGTTGCCAATTAGTTTATAACAAGAAGAAGCCAAAGAAAATGTGAAATGCTATTAGCTGTTTCACCAGAAAGCTATAATTGAGGAAATTATTTGTAATGTTAGAATTCTCTTTAGAAAATCTTTCCGAAAAAATACATTACGGAAAGACAAAAGATTATTTTCAAGAAGTTCTATCTTCGTACCACAATGGCAACTATCGTTCCGCAGTGGTAATGCTTTGGTCTGTCGCTGTTTGTGACATAGTTTATAAACTTGAATATCTTGTTGATTTATATGAAGATTCAGGCGCGAAATCAATTCTTGATGGCATTACAAAATCACAAAAGGATAATCCAAAATCACCCTCTTGGGAATTTGAACTGATTCAGCATACCCATGAAAATACAAATCTGTTGGATCACTCAGAATATGCAAATCTGGTATATCTTCAACAGCAACGCCATCTATCCGCTCACCCTATATTAGACTCAGATAGACAATTACATACACCTAACAAAGAAACGGTGAGGGCGCTGATTAGAAATACTCTGGAGGATTTGCTTATAAAGCCACCTTTCTACACGAAAAAAATAATTGAGGAACTTTTAGAGAATATTGCGGAAGCAGCGCCAGCACTTAATACTAGAGAAAAAGTAAAAAAATATGTAGAAAGTCGATATTTAAGTAGACTTAAACCTGAAGTTCAACTTTCTATTTATAGAAGTTTGTGGAAGTTTGTATTTAAGCTGGACAACGAAGATTGCACAAAAAACAGAGATATCAATTTGCAAACACTTGAGGTAATCGGAAATCGGAATGCCGAAACTATTCTCAACCTAATAAGAGGAGATCAAGACTATTATAGTAATGTTTCATTGATTCCGCTCATTTTGGATTATTTAGTATTTTATCTGTCAAAAAATCCTAAAATTTATGCTCTTCTTAATGTAGATGCGAAACTTAAAATACAGCATAATGTTGAAACTACTCAGACAAGCAAAATCTGTGGATGGTTTGTAAAGGAGAATTTACAGGTACACTATGAAGACATCTTATCTTTAATAGAAAACGATATTGACTTCTATTTTAGGAAGGGACAATTAAAATTTTTGCTTGAGACACCTGATACAGAAGAGTGGCAACATTTATTTTGTCGCATACTATCTAGTTATTACTGTGCTAGCAGAAGATTTGATGAGGCAGACTATCGATTTCAGGAAGCCATATCTCCTTACCTTGAATTCTTTGATAAAGAGGCAATAGTGTTTTTGATTGAGCGAATTGAACAAAATGATCAGGTGTATGGGCGTCGAAAAGCAAAAGAAGAACACAAAGAAATCAAGAAAAAGCTTTTTCAATTACACGGACAGGAATTCGACTTGAACCGTTACCCAAATTTCAAGAAAACTGTGATGGAAGATGAATGCTAAGTCAGCTAACTAATCAAAAAATCTCCTCATCCGCTTTCGCGGGATACACCCACGACTCAATGAGCCCGCATAACGCCCCTACTCAAGAGTTTGTGGATAATTCCTGCATTCCCTACGGAGAGTTTTCCCACTCGGCGGTAAGCTTGCGGAAATTGTATTTAGACGCGCCGGGGTGACAAGTAACGCAACTGCTGATATTTGCAGGTTGTGACATTTTGACTTTGGGGTGCAAAGCTTTGAAATAGCGAGAACTGGCGACTCGGTAGGCGATTTCTTCGTCTTTGGCTTGGGGACGGGAAAAAGTTTGCAGGTAGTTCCAGACTAGCAGGCGGGGCGGGTCTACTAGCAGTTTGATGGTTTGTCCGTAGTGTTGGGGATCTTGCAGCAACCGGCGCCAGGTTTCTGTAGGTAATACTTGCGGTGGTAAAGCGATGTGACAGGTGGCGCAGTTTTCTAGGTACAGTTGCTGTCCGAGTTGGTAACGATCGGGAATACGATCGACCGTACCAGTATCCTCGATCGAAGAAACCTGAGCAAGTCGCGCGGGAGTGCGAGAATAGGCAGTCTGAGCTGCAACCCATCCGCCGCAGGTACAGCAGATAATTATCAACACTAGCAACGTTGAGTAAAGCCCCCGCAACCCTACTCTGCGACGTTTGCGGGGTTTTTCCTGTTTCATAATTCTGAATTTATTTTTGGTTAAATCACTGGTATGCTCATGCCTTCGCGGGCTAAGCAGGCATTGGCGAACGCTGCCTGCACCTCTGCTTCTGTACGATCGAGAAAATTGTCATCGTGACCCGGATCGTGGTGAAACATCACGATTTTTTTGACTCCAGCAGCTTTGGCTATTTCTACTCCTGCTTGCCAAGTCGAGTGTCCCCAGCCGACTTTTGGGGTTTTGAAGTCATAATACTCTTCGTTGGTGTAGTTGGCGTCGTAAATCAGCACGTCGGCGTTGCGAGCTAGGTGTAACACGTTGTCGTCCAGCCGATCGGGAAAATGTTCTGTATCGGTGCAGTAGACGGCTGTGTGTCCCTCCCAAGTGACTCGATATCCGATCGCGGTGTTGGGATGGTTCAGCAGTGCCGTTTCTATTTTCACATCGTCGAGTTCGATAATATCCCCAGGCGTCAAATCGTTGAATTTGAGGTCTGACTGCATCACCTGGATGGGGACGGGAAAATTGGGGTGCACCATTTGGTCGGCAAGACGGTGTTTGATTGTAGTGCCGTTGGGGGCGATCGCACCGTAAATGTGAAAACAGTTCCCTGGGATAAAGGCGGGAGTAAAGAACGGAAAGCCTTGAATGTGATCCCAGTGAGTGTGGCTGAAAAACATATGGGCTTCCACCGGCATTTGCCGCAGCAGATTGAGGCCCAGAACTCGCAGGCCCGTACCGCCGTCAAAAATCAGGCGTTTTTTGCCCAAGCGCATTTCTACACAGGAGGTGTTCCCTCCGTAGCGAAGTGTTTTGCTGCCGGGGGTGGCGATGCTGCCCCGCACGCCCCAAAACTGAACGACAAACTCGGTCAAAGGACTATTTTCCATAGTGGCTTGGCGATCGGAAGGCTGTGGATTGGGTAGAGAGGGTGCGGAATCTGGCATTTTTTTTAGTTTTGGGGGCTGGAACTTGGGAGTTGAAATCTTAGTTTTTACTTTTTAGTTTTTAGCAATCTGTACTATAATAAAGCCCTCGATCGGGAAACTATTCGAGTGCCTAATACTTGGGCTGTTAGAATTCTCAACCTTACCGATTCGTGTAGGAGATGTCACACTTGAGAGATGATTTGTTGCATCATCCGGGCAGCCCGCCGTGTTCTGTGTTCTGAGATTAAGATAGCGCCGATCGCTCTAAGTGTTAGGGTAAAACTTCCTCAAACGTAGAACGCATTCCTCTGGGGTAGAATTTGCGCTTCATCTTACTCTAGGAGTAGTATTTTTTTCAAGATTGGGGGCGGGGCGCGGTTTTGAGGAATGCTGTTCCGGTGAGTCGGCATTCACGACTGATTTGACATTCTAGCTACCCGTTCCTCGACTGCATCCCTAGACGTGCAGCGATCGCCTTATGTTCGGCCCCCTGAGTTTTTAGTCGGGTTGCAGTCGAGGAGTGCGGGCTAGGGGCTTATTTGCGATCGGCTGCGATGCACTTTTCCACTAAGGGCATGACTTGATCGACATCTTGCCAACCCAGAATTTCCGTGACTTTTTTCTCCAAATTTTTGTAGGTTCTAAAAAATTCGGCTATTTCGTCCAAGCGGTGGGGGGCTACGTCTTTGAGGGACTTATAGTGAGCGTAGCGGGGGTCTTTGTCGGGAACGCACAAAAGTTTTTCGTCCCTGTCGCCTCCGTCGATCATTTCCAGCATTCCGATCGGACGGGCTGCGATTATGCACCCTGGAAATGTGGGCTCATCCATCATCACCATGCCGTCGAGGGGGTCGCCATCATCGGCTAAGGTATTGGGTATGAAGCCGTAGTCGCACGGATATTGGACTGAGGAAGAAAGCACCCGATCGAGAGCAAAGGCTTGTAAGTCTTTATCAAATTCGTACTTGTTTTTGCTACCGGCGGTAATTTCGATGAGGACGTTGAGCAGTCCTGGTTTCGGCTGTGCCGGAATTAGCGATAAGTCCACAACAATATCTCCAAGTTAACAGATGATTGGGATGAGTGCTACTTGCCAAATCCCTTTGATAGCATTTTACGGGCGATCGGGCCTTTCGGCTGCATGAGATTGACCGAAAGCGGACGAGTGTGTCGCCGGCTGGGGGAATACACGCTTTCGGGCGGGACGCCCATCCCACACAAGAGAGAGGGGACGGGCGGGACGCCCATCCCACAATTTGAGAGGTACGGGCGGGACGCCCATCCCACAGTTTGAGAGGGGAATGCTTTGTTTGGGCGATGGAGATATTTTCAGAACCATTTATTCTTTTTACCGTCTGTCAAAGTTCTTTGAATTTTTAATCCCAACCACTGGCTCAGTTCTGTAGCTAACCATTCGATTTCTGATTCACTGAGTTTCTGCTTCACTCCTAGTTGATATTTTTGGTTGCCGGCTTGAATAATCATCTGAGAAACTCTAGATAATTTCTGTTTTGTGCCGTGCCTAGTATATTCAATTTGTTCAATTTCCAACTGGCCAATATCTTGTCTGGGAGCGGGCGGGGAATAATACCATTCCCACCCTAGCAGATGGCTGATATAGGAAATTTGCTGTCGATCGATTCTGAGACGCCTTTCCACAAATAGCATATCGAGAAACTTTGCTACTCCTAAACCCGCCAATAAAATTCCTATTATTAAACTAATTCCTGAATATTCTTCTTGGCTCACAAAGTTTACCAACAATGGAATATTCAGAGCAATCACAACCGAAAGCAGAGCAGTTAAACCCAAACCGACTCCTGATGGCGGAATTATAATTTCTACCAACTCGGAATTTTTTGTCAGTTTAATAGCGCTGCCTTGCCGCTGCAATGCCACAGGCATTTTGTCGCTTGTGCGGGGATTTTTGAGCTCTCGCCATGCTTCCCCAGCCGAAGATAACCGTTTGTTCAAACTCGGTTCTGTCATCCATTCCAGCCAATCAATTAAACTAGGATTGAGGTGCGCGACTCGATCGGCAAATTGAATTTTCAAATCCTGATGCGACAGTTCAGTAGGATGCAAACCGGTTACCAAATAAATTAAAGTTGCACCTAAACCATAGAGGTCAGAAGCCGGAACCGAGCGCCCGCCAAATTGTTCCGGTGCCATATATCCGTAGGTTCCTACTACTGTAATTGTACCGCCAAATTTTGCAGCTTGGTTCTGCACCGAACCGAAATCAACTAAATAAACTTGTCCGACAGTGTGGGCGGATCTGCCGTGCAGTAAAATATTGCTGGGTTTAATGTCCCGGTGAATCACAGGTGGCTCTTGCTCGTGCAAATAAATCAAAATTTCTAACAGCGATTTAGCTAATTCTTTAACCTCACTCTCGCTAAAAGTACGTCCCGATCGCAAATGCTCTTCCAAAGTTTTCCCCTTTACATAAGTCTGTACCAGGGCAAAGCTTTTACTGTCTGGTTCGTCAATTTCCAGGTAATCGAGGTAGCGCGGAATTGCTGGGTAAGAAAGTGATTTTAAAGTTTCCGCTTCCCGTTCAAATAGTTTGAGGTCTTGCCATTCAAAATCGCCACCGAGGAATAGCTGTTTGATGACAACTAATTCTTGAGTTTGCAAGTCACGAGCTAGCAGCGTTTGGCGACCTGTTTGTTTTCCCAGTTGTCGCTGCACTTCGTAGCGTTCTGCTAATATTTGACCAGTCATATTTTTTACCTTATTTTTAGCGTGACCTTAAACATTTTTTTTAATTCCTAACTTTACCAAGCAGCAGAATATCGGGGAGAGATATCTTATTACCTATGTGAGATTACTGTCTGCTTGCTTTTTGATACCATCGGGTAATAGAATCAGTAATTGCCCCCATTGACAATCCTGTAATTAGTGACGGCCCCAGCACAGATATAATATCTAATGGATAAAAATAATATTTACCCTCATATAGCCTCATATTCGCTATAATCTTAAAGAAAAAGAAAAAGATGCTTGTTGAAGTACATAGTACAATACTAATTGCAGTTAAAACCTGTCGGTAAAGTTTGGGATTAGTTAACGGGAAAAACCACAGGCGCGTCACAACTCCTATCATTATTCCATTCCCCAAGCCTAGACTAAAACCGAGACAAAATCCTTCGATAATTGTCTGCAAATCTGGATACATAAAGATTTTGTAAATTGCTGTACAAATTCCTACCGCTATAGTTCCTGCCGCAGTGCTACGCCCGATCGCATTCTTGAACAACCTAGAGGTATCTAGCGTTTTTCCCAGTCTCAATGTCTGGGAATATTTATTTATTTCCTGTGGTTTTTCTAGAACTTCTTTAGCTATTTGGACTGAGGCGGGACGGCATTCTAAACTCGGATGCGTCATCCACTTCAGCCAATTGGTAAAACCGGAACTCAGTTGGGTGAATTGCTCGAACTCGATCTGCAAATCTTTCTGCGGCAAGTCGGCTGGATGCTGCTTGGTAATTAAGGCGATTAAGGTGGCTCCCAAGCTGTACAAGTCGGAAGCTGGAACTGCTCTCCCGCCAAATTGTTCGGGCGGCATATAGCCATAAGTTCCGACAACGGTGACTGTTTTTCCTTGTTGGGTTGCTAGGGTTTGAACTGCACCAAAATCGACTAGGTAGACTTTGCCGACGCTGTTGCCCGATCGATTCTTGAGTAAAATATTGCTGGGTTTAATGTCGCGGTGAATGACGGGGGGCTGTCGCTGGTGCAGATAGGCGAGGATGTCTAATAATGCTGTGGCTAATTGTTTGACTTCTCTTTCGCTGAAGGTGCGGCCGTCTGAGAGATATTCTTGTAGGGATTTGGCTGCGATGTAAGTCTGAACTAGGGCGAATCCTTTGCGCTTGGGCGTGTCGATTTCAAAGGAGTCGAGATATCGGGGAATTGCGGGATGGGATAGGGATTTTAAGGTTTCGACTTCTCGCTGGAACAGTTTTAAGTCTTCCCAGTTAAAGTCGCTGCTGAATGACAGGAGTTTGACTACTACTTGCTGTTGGGTTTTTAAGTCGCGGGCGAGTAAGGTTTGTCTTCCTGCTTGCTTGCCGAGCCGCCGATCGCACTGATAGCGATCGGCTAATATTTCTTTTGACAAATCGCCGATGTTTTCTCCGCTCATCTTCTCTTGCCCTAGAACCGATTAAACCTAGTGTAGTTGACAAAAGTGCAATAATCGGAAATGTTTGGGCTAGGGCAAAAAAAATTTTATGTCAAATAGCAACCGCCTTTAAAAGCCAGCTTTCTCGCACAATCAAGAAGCGCCTGAGTTAAGCTGGAATTTAATTTTGGATTTGCTTATAAATTGACTGCACTACGTCGAGCAGGCTCAAGACTTGCTGCCATTCGGGGGCATCGGGGTTGTAGCTTTTGGCGCGCTGAGTTTTCAAACTGTGGTGCAAGAGGGAAAGCAGCGCGTCTGGAGACTGTAAGGAATTGTCCTCTTCATCTGCTGGGGTTTGGGCTGCATTTTCTTCGATGTCTTCTTTAATCTTTTGTGCTCGATCGGCGAGGGCTAAAGATCGGCCTGCCAGGTTTTCCGGCATTTTGGGCTGTTCGGACAAAGACGCGCTGGTTAGTTCTACCAATAGTTGACAGACTCGATCGACCCATTCGTGATCGTTTACTGAAAAGGAACCTGATTTGAACACTTGCCCGTCAGGTCTTTGTTGAATGGTTTGTACCTTCTGGATCAGAGGAATAGCCTTAACAGTGATATTTTCCGGGATTCTGGGGATATCTGACAGGGAGCTCCGAGCAATCTCCAGCAATAGTTGGTAAACCTGATCTACCCACTCAACATCTCCCGATTGCGAATTCCAATTATTCATAACTGACGCTAGTGGTTTTCTATATCTAAGACTAGAACATTGACTATCTGCGAAGGAAGCTCTTTTTAGGAGCCACTAACGCTATTAAGACTTAGGCGGACGGGGTGATAAACCCGGTTTTTGAGCGGATGTTTCGTCGCCTTTCTCCAAGATTTTTCTCAGAAACCGGGTAACGCTGCCGCCAGTCATAACTATTTTTAAGCGCTTCAAATAATAGAAGTGCTAAGTTTGTTGCGGTAGGTAGTGCGAAGGAAACACGTAGGGCGAAACCCCCGCATCTCGCTTGCAAATTCAAATCCCGTTATATAACCATAATACCTGTTGGAGCTTATTTACAATTACCTCAATAGGATATTAAGGTTAATTGGTGGTGGGATGGGAGGCGCACCCCCGATCGCGATCGCCCCCGCCCCGAACCTTGACGCTACCGCCCGCATTTGCTGTGGGCTACTGCTATTTTTCTGTGAGATTCCACACACCATCCCAGTTGAGTACGTCTGAAAACCCATGTTGAAATAACATACAGCGATCGACGTGCAATTTAGCTGCCTTGTTTTTCGGGTCAACTTCCAGAACGGCGTTAAATTCGCGTTCAGCGTCTTTAAAGGCTTGCTTGGCTTTTGGTTCTAAGGCTTTCTTAAACTCGCTCAGCAGTTTTTTCACCCGATCGAGTCCCAGGTTTTCAAATTCCTCATCTAACATTTCTGCAACTGTCTCGCAGGCTCGACTTTTAATTTTCGCCTGCAATAGCTGCCTGATCTCTGCGGGTTTCAACCGCTTGATTTGGGGATTTGATGGTTCTAAGATGTCTGCTTCCAACAGCTTTTTGACTTCGCCTTCTTGCAAGTATTTAATATCGTCTGCTGATAGGGGCTTGATTTTTGCTTGCAGCAGCATTTTGGCTTCGTCTTCCGAGAGGTTTTTGATGCCTTCCAATTTCAGCAGTTGGATTTCTGGCTGCAACAGTACGATGAGTTTGTCTGCTTCGGACAGGTTTTTCGGGTCGTACTCTGACAGCTTTTTCAGTTGATATAACAGGTTTTTGAGTTCGTGTTCCAACTGTTGCTCTAAATTGTAGGAAAGTTTCTTAATCTCTGCCTCCGGCATTTCGGCGACATCCTTTAAGATGTTTTTCACCTCACTTTCTGAGAGTCTTTGGCTGACTGGAGATTTGTAATGTTCGCGCCCCTTCGTGTAATGTTCTATAATTTGTTGCTGTGTTTCGGTTAGTGACTTGCCCACTGGCGAGTATCCCTCGCGGATGCCGACGAGTTCGTAAACGATTACGGGTTCGCTTTTGCCTTTGACAGTAATAAAGTCGAGTTCTCGCACGTACAGCCGATCGGCATAATCTCTGTAAGTATTGTCGCTGATGATCAAGTCGGTGCCGTACTGCTTGCTAGCGCCTTCTAAGCGAGAGGCGAGGTTAACGCCGTCTCCGATCGAAGTCAATTCCATGCGTTTGCTACTACCGATGTTGCCGCTGACAACTTCATCGGAATGTACGCCCATACCAATGCCGATCGGCAATTCGCCATGTGCCATACGATCTTGATTAAACTGGGCCAATTTTTCCCGCATTTTCACCGCCGTTTGCATCGCGCACCAAGCATGATCCTCTAGGGGCGCTGGAGAGCCAAAAACTGCCATCAGAGCGTCACCGATGTATTTGTCGAGAGTCCCACCGTACTCGAATACGACATCTACCATCACTTCAAAATATTTATTCAGCATCACTACCACTTCTTCGGCTTGCAATTTTTCCGTAAGTGTGGTATAGCTGCGAATATCTGAGAACAGCACCGAAACGTTTTTGCGCTTACCGCCCAATCCTGTATCGCCTGAAGCTAACAAAGCTTCGGCTACTTCTGGCGTCATGTAACGGTACATCAAGTTTTTGATTTGCTTGGCGCTGCTAATATCTTCCATGACGACTAACGCGCCGTTTACCTTGTTGGGGTCGGTAGCGTCAGTCATTGAATTAATCGAGAGATTGATACTCTGCCCCTCTCCTTCCAAAGTAAGCAAAACTTGATCGGGGTAATACTGCTGGCGATCCTTATCGTCTTCGGGAGACAAAGACGCATCAAACCATTTGGCAAAATCGCCTTTTTCTAACTTAATTAACTCGCGCAAAGATTGACCTTCGCCTAATTCTGCATCGCTGACACCCAGTAAGTTTTTGGCACTGGGATTTGTCGCTACTATATTGCCTTTTTTATCTGTAGAAATCACGCCGTTAGTCAAGGCGTGCAGCATATCTTTTTGTCTTTGTTCTTGCTGTTTGACTTCGGCAAACAGTTTGGCGTTTTGCAGCGCGACTCCTGCTTGGATGTTAAACGCCTTCATAAATTCCATGTCGTTGCGATTGAAACTCGCTTTCCACTGTTCCGGGGCATGAGGCCAATCTTCCGGGTTGTAGGGGGGGAATTCTCCTTGTCGTTTTTTATTAACTAATTGGGTGACGCCAATCAATTTTTTGTCCGAGTTAAAGACTGGCATACAAAGCATACTGCAAGTGCGGTAGCCCGACTTTTGATCTACTTCTTTGGAAGTGGCGGCGCGGGGGTCGTCGTACACGTCAAAGGGAATCAGCAGCGGTTCGCTAGATTGGGCGACGATGCCTGCAAAACCAGCGGTTCTGGGTATGCGAATTTCTTTAAGGTTGCCCCCCATCGGGATTTTAGTCCACAGTTCGTCTTTCTCTTCGTCGATCAGCCACAGGGTGCTGCGATCGGCGTTCATGAGTTCTTGGGCTTGATCCATCACCCTTTTTAGGGTATCTTCTAAGTCTAAACTGCTCTGAGAAAGAGCGTTGACGGCATTCATCAGCGCCGTTGCTGCTCGTTGTCTCTGAGTTGCTGCGTAGAAAGATTTGGAAGATTCTAGAATTAGGCGAATCGAGGGAGCAAATTCTTTAAAAACTTGTTCGTCTTCTTTAGTAAATCCGTGCCTATCGATTTGTTCGTCTAAAGTCGGGTATTTTTCGTGATTTGGTCTTAGTTTATTAATCAGTTGAACAACTGCTACTAACTCTTTTGTATCTTCATTAATCAGGGGCATTGCCAGCATTGTATAAGTGCGGTAGCCCGTTTTTTCATCAGTTTTTTTGGCGTTAGCCGATCGTTCGTCGTTGTAAAAATCGTAAGGGATATTAACCACTTTTTGGAACGTGGCTACTTCTCCTGCAATGCCCACGTGGGCCGGAACTCGGATTTCTAGGTTTTTGCCATTTTCGTCTTTAGCGACGATCGCCCAGAGTTCATTTTTTTCGTCGTCTAATAAAAATATCGTGCTGCGATCGGCATTCAGCAATTCCCCTGTTTTGAGGGTAATCGACTGCAACATCTCGTTGAGGATGGCATCAAATCCCTCGCTCTCCAGGATATTGTCGAGCATTCCCAGGGTTTGATTGACAACCTTAAGTTTGTCTTCTACTTCCTTAACTACTACTGTGAAACTTTGCTTATTTAGAAGGTCAAGAATGCCAGAGAGGTTTCCTTGGCGCGGGATAATTGCACTGCTCCTAATTTCCGGGGGAGAATAATGTTCCTGATGATGATTTTCACCGCCGACAACAGCGACATCAATCACGTTGTCCAGAGAAGAGTAATTGGTGGAAGATGCAGATTTCATAGACCTTTACAGAAGCTTAAGTGTAAGGGTTAGTCTCTAAGCGAAGAGAGCCGGGAAGTTGATTAGTGAGTCACCTGTCGCACAAGACTCAAGTATGTTTGATACTCCCCACTGATGAATCAGGGGGATTCTTGACTAAGACCATAAAGGGACTTTCAAAGGCGTTATCAATGCGCCTCTACTGACTTCTTTGAGACAAAGCCCCAAAGTTGCCGCTACTTTTCTACCGATATTGCCTGCCCCATTGCAATCAGCATTAATCAACAAACCTTCAAGAGTACGGTACAATCCGCGCTTAATTCTTTGACCGCAAGGTTGCCACCCTTCTGGTTTTTCGCAGAATTTAGGTAGCAAATCAAGATCGATAAAGGAAGCCTTCGACGTATACGACTCTTCGGTTTCCACAAACCGAATCCCGTACTGCTCGCATAACTGAGCAATACGGGATTTTAGCCTGCCCGTTGGAATCTGAACAAAATTTTGATTAGTTTTATTTCCTAAACTAATACCATTTTTCATGACAGCATTCCAGCCGAATACTACAGTACCAATTTTATTGAGCAAGCAATGATTTATTACTTTTCGAGCTGCTTTGTTGACAGCATCCCGCATGGTGCGATTGCGATTCTCAGTTAAACCCTCCAATCGTTTTGACCAGTAACCATTCGCTTTCCCTGACATCAAAAACGCAACACGCTTGTTATATCCTTGATTGATGGACTTCAGATGTCGTCCGTCAATTATTAAGCTAGTCCCCACATTGCTGATACAAGTCAACCAATTGTTCATCCCGTGGTCGATCATCAAGACCTTGGATTGGTCTACCTCTACTTGGACATCTTTCAGTTTGTAAATCAACTCTAAATAGAAGGCACCGTTTCGAGGTAGAATCCTATATTCTCTGATTGCTTTGTAGTCGAGATTGGTAGGCCGAGGAAGATAGAAAGCATCCAAGCCGAACCAAGTTTTAACCTTGCTGCCCAATGGGAATCTCAGTAGTCCATCCTTAAGCCGGACAGAGCGACCTGTATAAGTCACTAAAGCTAGACCGCCTTGTCGATAATTCGGTAATCTAGGTCTTTGGGTTACAGTGCCTTTGCCAATTCCTCTCAGTAGTCCAATGTAGGATTTAAAAGACTCAGCGACGGTAGTTAAAATCTGTTGCGCGGTATCCGAATAAAATGCTTTGTAATGCAAGTTCTGGTTTTCTGTACCAAGCACTTTGTGCAACTGGGCCCTACTCGGTATCTTGCCTGTCTTGAAGTACATTTGGCGAGCATAATATATTCCGCAGTTCGTCAACTTTGACGACTCGCTACAAAGGAATTCTAGAATTGCTTTTAAGTCTGTATTGGGACTTATTAGATTTTGTTGGCATCCAAACATATTCTCTTTCCTCCTTGTTAAATTATACTATCATAGTAGGATTTCATCCTGTCAAAAATAAACACTATAATTCTGTTTATGTTCATGATTTGACCCCTGCTGTAGATCGATCTACAGCAGGGGTCAAATCTGTCGTAGCCTATCTTCTGCTATGAAGGAATTAATTGAGGATAAAGATGTTAGGCGACGGTCGTCGCTGCCGCTTTCCTCCCCATGTCGGTAGCCCGGGGCTTCTCGCTCGTTTTTTGGTGAAAGTATTTCCCAGTTTACAGAACTCCGGCCACAAGGCAATGGCAATTCAGTTGGCCTTGCTGCCCAAGGGAGGGTGGGAGAGTAACGAGGCGGTGGGAGTGCTGCAATCTTTTTAGAGATCGCGAATCTTGTTTAAAGGGTTTATTAACTGATTTTGACATTGTGCGTACCTGGTTTAACTATGTTCTGCCGAGCTTTGAGCCGATCGCCCCCAGTAACATGAATGCGTACTGGCGGGAGGACTGCTGAAAGAGGGGTGGCCTTGTGGGACTAGCCGCAATTGTGACACTACCAGTTGCTAGTGATGTGTGCCCTTCTCTACACAATTGTGGTTTTTAACTAGAATTTCTCTCTATTTTGCTGCTCTTAGCTTTCATCCCACTAAATTCACGGGGTTTTCAGCTTTTTTTTGTAAAATTTGCGGTTGACATTTTTAGTGTAACCTCCGACTCGGAAAAAACTCCGCCTTTTAACCCCCCGATCGGCTCAAGTGTGTCATCAGGGTTTGGCGGACTGAGTTTGGCGCAATCCGGCGGCTTCGACAAGCAGGGATTCAGCGAAGGCGATAGCTTCTGTTGCTGACCGGCCACTGGCGAGTTGGGCGAGTTCTTCCCGCCGCTGCTCACTGTTGAGGGCGGCAACTCTGACTACTGTACGTTCGACTGGTTCGGAGTTGGCTGCGGGTTCCTCGATACTTGGTTCTGCTTCGATCGTCTGTTTGTTGACGCGAAAATGACAATCAGCCATGGCGGCGATCAGCGGCTGGTGGGTGACGCAGAGAACTTGGTGTTTGTCGGAGAGTTGGTAGAGTTTTTTGGCGATCGCCCCAGCGACTCTCCCGGAGACTCCAGCGTCGATTTCGTCAAAAATCAGCGTACCGGCGCTTTCAATTTGGGAAAAACAGGCTTTGATGGCCAGCAGAAAGCGGCTCATTTCTCCCCCGGAGGCGATCGCGCCCAGAGGTTGCAATGGTTCGCCCGGATTCGGGCTGAAACAAAAGGCGATTTGGTCGGCACCGGTAGCGGTTGGGGTACAAGGCGAGATTTCGACTTGAAACTGCACTTTTTCCATTGCTAAGGGCTTAAGTTCTCCTACGAGGTGCGTTTCTAGTTTGAGGGCTGCTTCGCGCCGCAGGGTGGTGAGGTGGCTGCAAGCGTCTTTTAATTGCTCTAAAGCGGCCTCATATGCGAGTTCTAAGGCTTCCATTGACTCGCCTCCTTCTAAAAGTTCATTTAGTTCGTTTTGGATGCTTTGATAGTAGGCGATCGCTTCTTTGAGCGGCCCGTATTTGCGACAAATTTGTTTGAGTTCGCGAATCCGATCTTCTACTTCTTCGAGTCTTTCGGGATCTGCTTCTAATTGTTCGCCGTAGCTGCTAATTTGCCGGCTGGCTTCTGTGGCTTGAGCTAAAGCATCGCTGACCATTTCGAGGATTGGTTGCAACTGCACATCGTAAACCGCCATGTCGCTTAAAATTCCTTCGGCTTTGCTCAACAAGTCGGCGGCGGATGCGCTGTCGCCCTCGTTTTGGTACAGGGCTTGGTGGACTTGGTAACTCTGCTGCTGCAATTCTACGACGTGGCTCAGCCGGATTGATTCGTGTTCTAGCTGTTCGAGTTCGTCGGCGTCTTCGATGTGGGCTTCGCCGAGTTCTCGGACTTGGTATTCTAACAAATCAAGTCTTTGCAGTCGCTGCTGTTCCGACTGACGCCTGCGTTTGAGGGCGGTTTTGGCGCTGTTGGCTGCCAGCCACGCGGAGGTGATGCTCGATCGAGCTTCCGTAAGCTTTTTGCCGCCGTATAAATCGAGCCATTCTCGCTGGAGGGTTTCTTGTCCGAGGTGGACGGTTTGGCCTTGGGCGGTAATTTCGACCAGCCGATCGCGCAGTTGATCCATTAACTGGCGGTTGACGAGAATTCCGTTCAAGCGCGATCTCGTGCGTAGAGCACCGCTAGAGGCGTTAATTTCCCGGCTGCAAACGGCTAAATTTCCGTCTATGGGTTCGATTTCTTGCTCGCCCAGCCACATTGCGGAAGCTTTGTCCAATTCAAAGGTAGCTTCCAATATTGCCCGCGTTGCTCCGGTACGAATCGATCGGCGATCGACTTTCCCGCCCAACACTGCATCGATCGCATCTAAGATAATCGATTTACCAGCGCCGGTTTCCCCTGTAAATACGTTCAAACTCGGGCCAAATTCTAGATCCAGGCAGTCAATTAAGGCAAAGTTTTCTATTCTGAGGTATAGCAACATGAGGAATGGGGAATGGGGAATGGGGAATGGGGAATTGTTAATTGGGAATTTGTAATTGGGAATTGGTAAGTGGGAATTGGTAAGTGGGAATGCGTAATTGGTAATTGGTAAGTGGGAATGCGTAATTGGTAATTGGTAATTGGTAATTGGTAAGTGGGAATGCGTAATTGGTAATTGGTAATTGGTAATTGGTAATTGGTAATTGGAGGCAGAGCCTGGAAAATTATTGGTGCCCAATAACAAATAACAAATAACAAATAACAAATAACAAATAACAAATAACAAATAACAAATAACAACTGACTTCTATAGTTTCAACCACCCAAACAAATCTCCTACCGTCAGCCGCAATTCTGCTGCCCAATCTGGAACCGGCAACAATTCTTCTGGTTTTGCTAAAAGTTCCGGTTGCTTTCCAGGGGGATAAATTAAGATCGAGCGCACCATCGGATCGATCAACCAACCCATTTTAGTGCCGTTTTTCAAACAGTGTAAAATATTCCCAGTTACTTTAGTTTGACTCTGGCCGGGAGACAGAATTTCAATTGTCCAATCTGGGTAAGTTTCAAATACATTAGCAACATCCCCATTTTCATCAACTGGTATTCTGTTCCAAGTAAATACTGTGACATCTGGCACAATTGATCTGCCGCCAAAAGTACACCGCAATTCAGGAAAAGCTAAGGCAATTTTCTGATTTTTAACGGCGACATTAATGGCTGCGACTAATTCACCTTGAAGCCGGCTGTGTTTTCCTTGTGGCATAGGTTTTTGGATGATTTGACCGTTGATATATTCGCTAGCTGGTTCGGTTTCTGGCAGTTTTAGAAACTCGGACAAAGTTAGTTTTTTTGTTTGTGTTTGTACCATTTTCTACTCCTTCTATTCGATAAAACCCAAGTGTTTTCTAGCAGCAACCGTTACCATTCTGCCCCGATTTGTCCGCTGCAAAAATCCGATTTGCATTAAGTACGGTTCGTATACATCCTCAATGGTTTGAGTATCTTCTCCTGTAGAAGCTGCGAGGGTTTCTAAGCCCACTGGGCCGCCGTTAAAGTTCTCAATCATTGCTGTCAAAATGCGCCGATCTGTCCAATCCAAACCTAGCGGATCGACGTTGAATAATTCGAGGGCGAGTGAGGCAACTTCGGCATCAATTGGCTTTAAATTTTTGACTTCGCTGTAGTCTCTAACTCGCCGCAGCAAGCGGTTAGCGATCCGGGGGGTTCCGCGCGCTCGGCGGGCAATTTCTGTGGCTCCTTCTGGGGTGATTTGAGTGTCGAGAACTTGGGCGGTTCTTTGGACAATTAGACTAAGTTCGTCTATTTCGTAGTAGCGTAATCTTTGGATCAAGCCGAAGCGATCGCGCAATGGAGATGTCAGCGAGCCGACTTTTGTGGTTGCTCCTACTAAGGTAAATGGTTTGAGGGGAATGCTGCGGATTTTTGCGGTTTTTCCTTGCCCGATCGTAATATCTAACCGACAGTCTTCCATCGCCGGATAGAGGATTTCTTCTGTAACTTTAGATAAGCGGTGAATTTCGTCGATAAACAGCACGTCGCCTGCTTTGAGGTTGATCAGCAATCCGACAATATCTCGCGGTTTTTCTAGCGCTGGGGCGGTGGTGATTTTGCATTCCACTTCCATTTCTGCTGCTAAAATTAGCGACATTGTGGTTTTTCCCAACCCTGGAGGCCCGTAGAGTAACAGGTGATCCATAGGTTCGCCGCGAGATTTGGCTGCTGCAATTGCGATCGCCAAAACTTCTCTTAAGTCTTTTTGCCCGATGTATTCAGCTAGCCGTTGGGGTCGGATTTTGTCGTCTTGTTTGCTGTTAATTTCGTCTGGTAGTTCTTGCGATTCTAGCAATGATTCCGCCTGGGGTTTGGCGGCTTTTTTGCGACGGGCTGGGGCTATGTCTTCGGGTAGATTTGGGTCGGGGGGCTGTTGTTTGGAGGAGATAATAGCCATATTTATTTGCGATCGAGCAGCGGGAAGTGTTTACAATTGTTAGCAGAATCTTTAAAATTATTGAGTTCGTTATGAGTATTCCATCTTCTTTATTAGCATCGGAAAGCATAACTTTTGAGGGGGCGATCGAGCTGACTCAATCTTTACTGTCGTTCATGGAGGCCGATCGACTTTTACAAGCCGACATCCAGCAAGCTGTTACATCTCTGGTGAAAACACAGAACGGTGCTAGGGGGTTTTTTGTCACCTATCTAACGGATGATGGACAGGAGGCAGATCACCCGTCACCCGGAGTAGTCGAGGCGCTGCGATCGGCTCCTGAGATCGTAGCAGAACTGCTGGTGAAAAATTTGGCGATGTCGGCGGCAATGGTTGTACATCATTCGCGCCAGCAAAAGGAGGAAATGGCGGCCGATTCTGCTAGAGTGCAGGAGCGATCGCGCAATTTAATTCAAATCCTGCAAATGCCCGCCTGTCAAACTATAGCGTCGCAAATGCTAGAAAGTTTGCACAGTGCCAACGGCGAGTATGAAAAATTTTTCCAGCGGTGGGGCTACGACGACGAGCAAAAACGGGCGATCGGTTCGGCAGTGCGGGGTGCGATCGGCTAAAATAACATCCAAAGGAAGGCGGGCGTTGCTTCATCAGGGTATGAAAAAAATCACTTTAAAATCCAAAAGCTTTGTGGATACTGGTTTCTATGAGGGGCATATTTAACGTTTCATATCATACCGTAAATCAGCAACGCCCGATGACTTTCAAGCTGCACGCTTCGGCAATGCGACAGGCGGTGTACAGACAAACTCCGAAGAGAACGCGGTCGCGGTCGAAGAGCAAACCTTCATTTAACAACAGTTCGATTTCCTGTTGCGTAAGGATTTTGGCTTGTCCGTGTCCCTCTATTTTCACATTGGTGACAAGTTAAGACTTAATTGCATTTGTCAATCAGTAATATTACTCAAAAAAACTGCTTTTTTAGGAGTGGAAAATTTACGATTTGAGAGGGAGTAGGTATAAATATTACCCTCGGCACGATCGCACGATCGCCCAAATCTCAGTTTTGGGCCCAAAATCCGAGTAAATGTTGAGCATAATTGCTGATTGACAAATGCTTTCTTAGGTTAACTTGTTACCAATGGGTTTCAATGTGAGCGCTAAGCAGTCGAAAATCCTGTAGCTCTTGCTCTGGCGAGCGTAGCTATGGTCTTTATCAGAAACACCATTGACAGAGTGTAATGTACCTGCCATCATCGTTGGCTGTCTCATTTGTCCGATTTCCTTGCTTCTCGAAACTGGCAAGTAAATAGATTCCTAGCTCATAGTTGTAGAGCCAATAATTTAGTTTTCACAAATGAATCTATATTCTTCCCTTGTTAGAGAATGCTCCTCTAAGAACCTCTTCATTTTCTGCTTTCCCTCTGCAATATTTTGGGAACAAATCGCTACAGAAGCATAGGGAACTTCATATTTTTCTTCAGCGAGTATTTCGTTCTCTAGAACAATTACATAGAAATCTGACTCGGATGACAACTCTTTCAGTTTTGCTGCATCTATCGTATGCTTATGCAATGAGGCGTAACAGAGAAAGCCATTGTGGTATATACGGGGTAAGCTGTTTTTATTAACAAACGGTTTGATACCGCAAGCAATCAGGTAGGAATACAGGATAAGGTTAATATCCCATACATTAAATACCCATTTAGGAAAATAAAAACCAGCCATCCTCGCATTGATTTCTAAAATTTTGACTCCCAGCGGTGTGTAGATTGCCTCTACGTTAAAAACACCCTGTTTTAAACCAACGTTGTGGCAGGCTTTCCAGGCAGCATGAATCAAATTCTCTTGCTTTTCTTTGTCCAGTAAACTAGGCATAATAGCTGTCATTTCCTTACAGAGAGTAGGCAAAGTAGGGCCATTGTCAGTTACATAACCAGCTATCAACTCACCATCAAACATGATTATGTCAACATCATGTTCAGAGCCTTGCAGGTAAGGCGTGACAAATATTTGATACTTAAAACTTAACCCAGCACCATACTGTGTGGCGGTTTGAATATAGCTTTTATAGTTTTCAAACTTAGCTAATAATTCTTCTTCTGTTTGAATTATCTCTACACCAAAGGAAGCACTTCCAGTATCTAACTTAATTACTAAAGGATAGTAATGTGGCGGAATATTCTGGACATCGGCTACATTATTTAAGACCCAAAAATCTACGCCATTGGAAAATCCCCTGCATTCAAAAAATAATTTATTGGACTCATCAGCTAGGATTTTTTTATGAGTCAATAATTTGCTTTTAGCAATGCTTGCACTTTGATAATCGTTGGTTGGTTTACCTAAAAAGCTAGCGACTAAAGAGGACAAAGGTACATTATCTTCCCAAAACGTAACTACGCCGTCCACGCTGATGCAATGATTGCGGACAACTTCCACAATTGCTAGGGCATTTTCAATATCTTTGGTATGGTCGTCAATGTCAATATTGAAAAACTGGCTGCTGTAACTGGCAGCGAAATGTTGAGAATCGCTATCAATTAAAATAATATTGATACCTACTTGATTGGCAAATTCAAAAATATTCAGCTTTGAGTAGCCTCCACCTCCAATCATTAATATATTTTTGCCTTTCAGCAGATATTGATAGGAGCGGTACAACATCGTTTCCACCCATTTATCAAGGATGTCAGTCCTGTTGGGAAAATGTTGCACTTCGTATTGCTGCAAGGTGCTAATACAATCGTGATCGTTGACTTCAATTAGAAACGGTTCTAATTGACCTTTGTGATTTTTCAAAACAACATCTAAACCAATAAAATCTGTTTGTTTGTTTTGGGGTACATGGGTTAAATATTGCGTTTCGTAAACAATAATAGACTCTAGTACCGCTTCACCTAATCGGTTAATTTTATCAACAAGCTGATTCTTTTCCTCGTTAGTCAACTGGAGCAAGTTACACACATAGTCGATTGAAAAACTCTCGGAAGTATCTCCATTAATGGGTTGGTCAATATAACCTAGATTACAGATAATTCCAGATGTTTCAACAACATTATTGGGGCGGCGAGTTACAAACACCCTCAGCCTCGCACCCAGCTTACAATTATCAGTAATGCTTGAATCGATAAATTTCTCCACAAGCAGACAATCATTGTCCTGAAGTGAATCCAAACATTTCTTAAAGTTTTCAACAGCCCTATCCAGATTATCTTTTGACTCAATAGTGCAGAGTCTGCTTCCCATCCACCTTACTCCAGAAGGCTTAATCACAAATTGAGACGCCGGAAATACCGTCAGATATTCTTGGATTTCATCATTAGAAAGATTTCTAGATAGGGAAATCAATTGAACTTTTGGAGTGACGGGATGATGGCTATATTTTTCTAAAGAAAAGCCAAAAACCATCGTTTGGGGTACATTTACATTTCTTGCAGCAGCAAGTAAGCGGGTATGCAGTTTGTCATTGGTATATTGTTCCAGTTCTATACCACTTGACATCGGGCAGTCCGTCAGTCCTTCATAGAACTGAAATTTATTAGCCTTCTCTTGGTGAACTGGTTCATAAAAACTGAAAGCTGCTTCGGTACAAAAGTTACATAAAAAAGTTATCCTCTGAGGACTTTTGAATTTGGTGTGAAAACATTGACCAAATTCGTTCATTGTAATCCCTTCAAAGAGGTACAATACAGATTTATCACCTTCTTGAACAACTTTTACCCAAGTCGGTTCAGTTACGATAAAAGCACTTTCAGGTAAAATTCTACTTGCAGCCAGCAGTAATGTAAGTCTTTCGTCCGCTAAAGTAAAGAAAACAATACAGGGTTTGCTTTCGTCTGATTCTAGTTCTGCCAGAGCTTCCTTAATTGGCTTAAGCTTATAAGCTTGGAGAACTGAGTTGAGTGTCTCAAACATATTTAACTATACTTTTATGAAGTGGCTGTTAGCTAATCAAACCGAGGAATTATTGGGAATTTTAAAAAGCTTGTTAAAACTCCCTAGATTATTCCAGATTCCAGAGTTGCTAATTCTATTGTTTCGGACTGCCGATGCTATTCTCAAAGCAGTTCTTCAAATCAAAGCTGGCGCTTTCACTATCACTCTTAACTGTAAGGGCTTGCGAAGGGTCGAATAGGAGTTTGTTATCGCTAGGGGTTAAGGTTTGGTGGAAAAATTCTTTACAGCTATTTTGCTCATCTGCAACAATAACTCGCGCTGTATGCCCTGTGCGTAAAACATCAGTGCGATCGCACCACTCATAGGAGAATATAATTAGGATGTCTCCAGGCTGGCACAAAAGCGCTCCCCCACCATTGGGACAGACGCAGCCTGTTCCTGCCTCTCCTGGCAGAGCATAAGTTGACCAACGGTTGCCGTTGCTGATGTTGACTATCTCCACTTCTTCGAGGGGCAGTATTCCGACTTTTTCCAATAATTCTTGGTCAATGGTGATACTGCCCACATAATCGCGCTTGGCATCGGTCACACGTACCCGATGAAGTTTAGCGTGCATCAGTCTGATTGTAGCCATATTAATCCTTTTAGTGGTTATCTTCTCTTATCTGAAATGTGATCGCACTGATTGAACGTTTGGGTGGATACTGGGTTGCTATCAAATGCGAAAATTGGAGAGAAGCAAGACTCACAGTAGACTTGCTTTAGGCTCTCCCGTACTTGTGGTGATAACGCAAGCTTATAATCTAGCTGCATCAAGGTTTTTAGCCTTCATTGCCCAGATAGAATGTATCACCCGCTACTTCTTCCCTCAAATCCGGGATAGCCAATCTGTCAATTGTTCGACCGCATGTTCGATTGTAAGACTTCGAGAAACAGAGTTATAAGGAGCATAGTAGATATGTCCAACAGCCATCCAGTAAAGGGCACCCTTGCGAAGGCTATTGTTTACACCTGTCTCAAACCTTGCATTGATGGCGATTCTCTCCAAGTTCATCTTTTGTAATCCATTACAACGAATCGCTAAATTACTCCAGAACAAATTTGCATCAGATGAAAATGTTTTTAACACTCCCGTTACCTTAAGAATGTCAGTAAGCACTCTCACTACACTTTCAGCTATGCTTAGTTCAGAACTAGCAACGCTTTTTTCTCTTTGAAAGCTCTCCATTTCCTGGTTTAGTTTATTTTGGTTTTCTCTGATTTCCCTAAGATGTCTTTCACGAGCTTCCACTGCCTTTTTGTAATCCTTATCTGCTTCAACTTCCCACGGAATCATAGAAGTGAAAAAATTTCTATGATCAGCAGGCTGCTTTGCTTCTTCTTCCTTTTCCGCCTTCCTGAGTTCATCAAAACGTTCTTGCATACCCTGAATCTTTGCTATCTGAGCAGCAATCTGTTTGTCAAGTTTCTCTTTCTCCGACGATGTTTTTGTGAGTTCACTAGAAGTTGTGAGCAAAGCTCCTCTAATTGCATTTATTACGGTCTCTATTTGTGACAAACAATTACTGGACTTTACCGAAAATTGCTTTGCAACCTCTTCGCATTTTGCAATCTCGTCAAGAGTAACCTGAATTTGTCTCTTTTGTTCTTCAAATGTGCTCTTCTTTAGGGCCTCTTGAAACAACGTCAAAGCATTTGAATGGTAGGAAACACAATCAAGAGAAGCTGTAGCAAAATAGGGAAGATCACTCACAATTACCTCCGCCAACCTGACAAGCTTTGTACTAACATCCTCAATGGTCGAGTTCATTGTCACACTCTCTTCGCGAATGGCGCTTATTAGGTCAAACAGGCTGATTGAAACCTTAAGCGACGAGATGTATTTAGTAAAATCGATAGTGAACATCGTATCTGCTACCTGGACTACCCGCTCTTTTAATAACGGATTTTCATCCAAAGTCTTCTCCAAGGTAGATCCTGTCTTGTCCTTTCCGATATTGGCAAGTACCGTATCAGTCAACTCACTATATTGCACAATATCTGAAGAAATTGGTTCACTCGCTCCACTCAACATAAAATACTCCTATGCTCAATAAAGTTCAACAAAAATGAAGCGAGGAGCTAAACCCCTAACCCACTTTGTCTAGGAAAACAGTAATTGACCTTATGCATTTGCATAGTCAGTAAGGGAAACTAAATAGGCGTTGCTCGGTGATGGGATGAATTTAAAATCATCAAGTTATGAACTCCACCGATCGACAAGGCTTTCAAAAATGGCGGAAATGCAATCATCCCCAGATTGAGCAACGCCACTAAATTAAGTCACAAAACTTTAATGCCTAAACAAGTTAGTACATTATTTTATTTAATCCTCATTCCGAAGCTGTCCTCTCGGCTTTAATCTGGCTTAATATTTCGGGGCCGAGCTTACTGACTATTGCGTTGCACTCATCCGCTCCAGGGATATTATTCATCGCTTCATCAACCTTAGCACCTGCTAACTTCATAGCATCGTGGGCGCGGTAATTGATATAGGAAAGAGCCATCCAACTGAGAGCAGTGCCTTTCACCGTCAGCATTAATCTTTCGCGCATAGCCGGCACTTTAATGGTTTTCTTAAACTTCTCAGCCGCAGATGCACCACCAGAAAGAGACTCACAATGAGCCTGAACACCTTCCCAAAACACTTTTGTATTTGAGAATGCCGTCTTAATCCTACCAAGCACTGCTAGAACAACTTCGAGAGAAGCAAGAGTTTTTTCGACTGTATTCTTGCTAACCTGTGTTGCTGCCAACGTGATAACTGTTTTTTCTAATTCTCCAGCTACCTGAGCTTTAAGCTTTCTAAACTCGTAAGCCTTTTCACCTGCTGCCTCTGCACGCGCTGAAAAACTATCTGCCTGTTTTGCAGCCTTTTCACTCACCTTCTCAAGAGACTTTGACAATGCTTTACCAGCTTCTTCGATCTTTTTCCGAGCGTCTGCAAGATTATTTGATTCTTCCTTCAACTCCTTGATTTGTTCTTCGAGAAGCGCTGCCTTTTTTTTCGCAATATCGAGTTTCTCAGCACTGTCTTTCTCAGTATTGTCTCTTGAACTCTCTAGAGCATTTACTTTTGCTTTTTCTTCTGCTAATTTCTTTTCAGCTTCCTCTAGTTGTTTTTCGTTCTCTTTAATAGCTGCTGCATTTTTAGCTTTGTCTTCTGACTGCACAAGAATACTCTGGGCTTGCTCATCAGAGGAAGCTGATGCTTCAGAAACCGGAGCCGCTTCCTCGGATGAATTACCTGCGGATGACTTCGCAAGTGTACTCGCAGCTTTTGCTATTTGAGCCTGTGGACCACCATAAACTGCGACAGCAGCAGAGGCAACAGAACCACTTGCCTGAATAAGACCCGACATCACCGTTGCTCCCATATCTACCCACATCGCTGTCTCAGCTTTGTCATCGAGTCTCTTCTGATCCTCATCGTACTTCTCTATCGCCGAAACGTACTCGTCTTTCTTTGCTTTGAGTTCAGCCTGTAATGCCTCCATCTCGGCAATTTTTTTCTCGATTTCTTTTTTTTCAGCAGCAGTAGCGCTTGAGTCCTCATTCGCTGCTAATAAAGATTTCTTTGCTTGGTCGATCAAGCTATCACATTTCTTGATCAAACGATCGCATTGAGCTGCCATATCCTTAGCCACGGTGCTACACTGCTTTAGCATTTCCATAGCACTGTCAATCAAATTCTCTTGACTAGCTTCATTTTCGGGCTTCATTGCCTCTTCAAACATCATGACAGCATTAGCATGAAATTCAACAGCACCCAAGGCAGATCTGAGGAATGCTCCTGTTGTGACCATACTCATCTTGACCAGATCTTGGTAATCAGATTGCATCCCCAATATAGGGGTTGAGCAGGGCAGTCCTTTTGAGCCTGCGAATGCGAGCCGCAACAAGTCGCTAACCTGGATTAAACTTGTCATGGTTTCATTGACGTTGACGGAAACAAATCCCATTTCCTGCTTCTGCAACATTATCTTCAGTTCACCATCAGTATCAATTGCCTTAATGAGGCTGTTACCTGATGGGTCAGAAGATATCTTCATTACGACTTCTTCTTTATATACTGTCAAAGCAGTCTGCTGACTATCTCCAGGCATTTTTGTGTTCTCCTTTGTTTGACTGTTAATTGAATGTAAGCGATGAACGATAGCTAAGGCTTCCTGTAGGAATTTGGAATCCACTCAATGAGGAAATCCAGATGTACAGTGACTTTTTATTTGTCGCTGTGCCAAATTAATGTCATCAAGGGTCTAAAGCCTGAATTTTCTAGCATTCAACTTAGAAACTCCACAGAGAACTTACAGGCTGTACCAATACAAATTGTTGCGAACCTAAAGTGGGTAAGCCTTAGCTTGATGACAGGAATTTGTCTCAACACCATTTAATTTGTCACTGTACAGATACCTTTCAACTAAATGACGATTTCAGAAGTCAATTTGTGAATTGTTCGATTAAAAGGCTTGTTTGGCTAAGTGATGCATCCTATGAAATAAGCTTCAAGGATAAGAAGCTTATCGCCTCCTCCCACATTTGGACTCTACTAAGCGCGATCCTCTTGAATCAATAAGGAATGAATCAATAAGGAAAAGCGATCACCTCCCCAGAAAAGAAAAGCGATTGCCTCTTCACCCTCAAACTCTATAAACTGTGATCGCACCCCTCCATCTCCATCTCAACAAAAAGCGATGGCGAAACGCCCACCGTAGGTGATCGCCTTCCACAAATCAGAAAAGTGCGCCACAGGGGTTGAGGGTGGCGCGGGTGACGGTGTAACCGATGGTGGAGCAGGTTTCCCGACTTTATATCGCCCTTGGCGAAGATGGTTAGGAGTGGGGTTAAGAGGCTGATGTTTGGGGTAATTGGAAGGGGTGTGGTAGCTGTTGGAACACTATCGGAACTCTCCCTGCTTACTTTTTGCGGTCTATCTAGACTCTCAAATTACTAGCGACTAGCGAGCGCATTCCAGATTTTTGTCAGAGGTGCTTTCCCTCTACCTCTAGCTTCGCCTCTGTCTTTGTGTCATCTTGTCCTCCTCTTTTTACACTTCTCTCCTCTCTCTCATGTTCGCCAACACTGTGTCTTATATTGTCCGTTCTCCATTTCGTTATATATGTGGCAACTTGCATACCTTGTTTCCTCTGCATTTCTGTATATTCTTACCAGAAGATGTTGCATCGAATCCGACAAACTTGTGTGGATTCCTGTCCCGTAGTCGATCTCCAAGTGACACTCGTGGCTTAGTTGTATCACGCAGTCACTTACTAATTTACTGCTTGATTTCGACACCATACCTAAATACTGCCCATATCTGTCTGAATGCAGAGGGCTAGGAGTCGAGACACTTGCTAGTGTTTCTTTCTGCTGTACCATCACGCTGATTATTACCGCCATGATACATACCAATATTCTTTGCACCACGTTCTTTCCTATCCTTCCTATTTCGTTCGACATATGTAGCCTTTCCATAATTTTTCTCCTTTGTCTTTTCTTTCAGCATCTTTTACTTTGTTTCTGGTGATTCAGTTCCGCTCCATGTCTGTGTAGCTCTCTGTTCGGTTTAGAACTGTTTCTTCTGTGCTTTCTGTTCTCCTATCGAACAACTTGTCGGCGGCGGTGCTCGTGTCTTCCTCTCTCTTTCTTCGACCAATTTCCACACCAGATTCACATTTTGTCTCCCACACTCCGCGCCTCTTAAATGCCCCCTACTTCCTCTTTCTTCTCCATATCGGTTCACCGCCATTTTCCAGGCTATCTGCATCTCACTTAGCTCAACCTCTTTACTCCGCGTTACTGCACTCTTCACCTTTATCTTCCGCTCAGAAATCGCCGCAACCATCACTGACTTAGACTGCTGCACATCACGCACTACCTCCGGCGATTCCTCATCCACAACACTCTCCACTTCCTCCACCGCAACGGATAACGTCACTGTCTCGCCCACAGTCGCTTCAACTGGCGCATTCCCCTGGGACATTTCCCCTATTGCCGACTCCGTTGCAGTCGGTGGAACAAATTTATCCCTATCCCTCGCCTCCTCCCCAATAAAATATCCCCTCAACTCCTCTTGCAAAATCTTCCGCGCCTGCGAAATACGCTTGCAGACATTCTGGTAGGAAATCTCTTGCCGTTGGGCAATTTCTGGATAAGACAAGTCCTCATAAAAATGTAGGATAAACGTCTCGCGCAACCGAGGAGATAAATTGCCAATCGCACGACGAATCACAATCCTTTTCTCGCCAGTCTCCAAAGCAATTTCTGGCGTATCCTCACTCCGTAGCAGTCCTTGCTCCTCACTCGAAGCGTAACCTTCTATATCCTCAACTCGATTCGCCCCCCGACTGCGTTCACGATAAATGTCCACGCACAGATTGCGAGTCAGTGTCGTCAGCCATGCCTTAAAATTAGTAATTTCCCCCGGCGCGTACTTTTGCACCTTTTCCCAAGCCTTGAGCATCGCCCGACTCAAGGCATCTTCAGCATCAGTCGGATTCCCCCCCATCCACTTAATACAGCAACGGTGAAGATAATCTTGATACTGCTGCCATTGCTGCCAAAACCCTTTCCCTAAATCTTCAGAGCAACCCTGCAGGTATGATGCACTAACTGTTTGAGAATCTGACATAAATCAATAACTGGTAGCGAACACAATTAAGGCGAAATAAGACAATAAACGACTGGCGTGGCACAGCTAAAATAGTGCAATAAATTATCAGTTTACTTCTGACTTAATCAAGGTTTTTCTACTGCAACATTTAAAGCGTGTCACGCCATTACCGTGCTTTAGTATCGAGATTCTAGTGCGTACTCATGGTTAGGAAGCTTTCTTATCCCTCAAGCTCATCTTCTTCCAAAGGTTCAGTAAAGCCGTATTCTTCCAGTTGACCGTCCCGCCGCACATCGCAAGTTACGCAGTGAAATGACCCGCCGAAGGTATAAACGTGACGGAAATCAACCGGAATTACTTTAAATCCCAAATCTTTGAGGAGTTTCTGCATAGGTTCTTCCTGCTTTTCCACAAAAATTGTTTCGGGATCTAAGCTCAAAATATTCATGCACACCCAACTGCTACACATATACATCGGCCAGTTGTCGGGAAGGGTGGAGGGAGCCGCATCCACTAATTCCCAGCCAGCTTTCTTAAAAAGCTCGGTTTGAATGCAACGTCTTGCGGGGTTCACTAATGCTAATCCCGGTCGAAGTGGTACGAGTGAGGCATCAATGTGCATGGGATTGAGGTCTGGGAATTTGACCACATGAACCCGGAATTGGTCGCCTAGATGCCGTTTGAGCCAGGTAATTCCTATTTCGTTAGTGACGTGACTGCGCTGCACAAATAAATCTCGCCCAAAGCGTACAATGTCAGCAGCATCAAAACTGGGTTCAAGTTCTCCCGTCACAAATTGCCCTTTTTCGGTGAGAGCATACCGTTGGTCGATGGGTTTTGTGGCGTACTCAAGATCGTAAAATTTGTCTGACATGGAAGGTTTAGGTGCCGGTGTCCACTTTGCCCCCCGTCGCAGGTACTCGACCATTAAGGAACGGTAAGCACGGTATTCAAAAAAGCGCGATCGCCAAGCCATCGGTGCTTCAATAATTTCATTGCCAACGACGATCAGCACATCGCGGGGCATCGTGGCATAGAAACCGGAAGCTTCAAAATCTGGGGTTTTGTAGGTCTGGGAAAAGTCGATGCGATCGGGTCGTCGAACAGTGACCCCTTCAGCTTCTAAAACCTGACAAAACTCGTTCAGTTCTTTAGAGGCAGCTTCCACAAGTTCTTGGGGGAAGGGTTGACCGCCATACTTTTGGAAAAACCACAAGTTTTGGGGGGATGTATTTGTCAGGAGGGCAGGCTCTAACTTCGGAACTACCGCGCCCTCTACGCAACCCACAATGACTTCTTTGAGAGGGTCCCATTCGTTGTAGCTGTTAACGACTGGAAGTTGCCGTTCAGATACTATGTTAGGGATTTGTTTCAACTGCAACACTTTTTTTACTCCTGTAATAAAGTTAAAGGTTGTTTTTTTGATTTGCTACATTCTAAAGACGATTTCAGAGAACATTTTCTGATTTTTTTGCCAATTATTTTCCAAATAATATCAAGAAAGTTATCTTCTATTTTTGATTTAAAAATGTCAATAACGAATATTTGGCTCATCAATTACCCTAGAAGATAAAATGAGCCATTTTTGTTGATATCGCCTTCAATCAAAAATACTTATCGAAAATCAAGGAAGGCTGTTTTACTGTTTTAAAACAGCCAATCTCTAGGAAATTGTCACCAGCTTCAGTTTTTGACTAGGACAATAAATGTCGGTGTACTTTCACGCTGATTTGTTCGCCAGTTGTAACTGGGTAGACTGTCTAGCAAAAGCCTCAGCGATCATTTCTGACATCAGTTGTGGAAACGGGATGCCAGCAAGGTGCAAGATCGTGCCAACAGAAGTAGCGCCAAGATCGTTATCATCGAACGTAGAGAGAGGATAAGAAGAAATACCACAGTTAGGATTCACCTCCAAAACAAACAGTTCTTGGGAGGCTGTGTCCATGCGTATATCTACCCGTGCATATCCATTACCACCAACTGCACAATAAGCCAGCTTACTTAACTCACAAAGCTTGTCATGCAAGTCAGAACCAACCAGTCCGTAACGGCAAAACGGTTCTTCTGGTGAAAAGAGAGAACCCTCTTCATATTTTGTCCAGTACCAATCGTAAGCCAAAAAACGTTGAGTTTTAGGGAGATTGGAGTGAAACACCCGTTCCGCAGGTGGATAGATTTTGATACTCTCTGGCTGCTGGCTGGAACCCAAAAGAAAGACTGTAAACTCACGACCATTGATGAAGCGTTCCACAAAAATACTGTCCGGCGGGAATTGCATATCATGCTGTCCTTGGAGCAATCGCTGGAGTTGTAAACTCACCTGTTCATCGCTTTCGACAACTGACTGCAAAGAAATCCCTCGGCTTGCAAAAGAAATCGCTGGTTTCACAATCAAAGGAGTACCAAGACGTTCGCAAACTCCCTGAACGTGGCTAGGGTCTGCAATGACTTCGTAGGGAGCCGTAGCTACATCCTCCTCAACAAAAGCACGCTTCATTCTGAGTTTAGATGAGCAGAGATAATCAAAGGTAGAATCTGCACCCGTAAAGAGAATGCCTTTTGCTTCCAGTAGTTTGATGACGCAAGTGCCAGGATAGTTAGGATCTTCATCCCCAGCACAAAAGTTCAGTACCATTGGAATGTACTCTTTGCTGGAAGCAGCCACCTCCTCAACAACTTCGTGCATATTTTCAAAAGTGATTGGCTGCCACTTCCACTTGATGCCGAGTTCGGCAAAGACATCTGCCAGTTCTTGACGAGTCGCAGGGGTGTCATAGTCTTTACTCTCCCATCCTTTTTCTGTAATGCGGTAAGGAATAAACGCCCAAACAAACAGCTTACTGCTAGGCACAGGCAATTTCTGAAACATCGATATTTTCTCCATTAATTGGTTGCCGAACTGTGACATGAATTCCTCCTTGTTGAATCAAATCTGTAGGTTAACCAGTAACAACGAGGCACCCTTTATCCATCACGAACATGACATCTGCACGCAACGCATGAGCCATTTTGTGGGTAATGACAATCACTGTGCATTTCTTGGCAATGCGCTCTAAAGTTGTCATAATTTCCACTTCTGTTGCGGGGTCTAGCGCTGATGTAGCTTCATCCAGAATCAGAATGGCTGGATTTCTCACCAACGCCCTAGCGAGAGCAATTCTTTGCCTTTGTCCCCCTGATAGCTGTCCCCCCCTGTCGCCAACAGGAGTGTCATAACCTTGAGGTAAAGTCAAAATAAAATTATGAATTTCTGCGGCTTTCGCTGCGGCTTCTACCTCTTCATCACTCGCTTCCAGATAGCCCATGCGGATGTTTTCCCGCACTGAGCCATTAAACAAAATCACCTCTTGAGAAACCAGTCCGATTTGAGAACGCAGTGAGCGTATAGTGCAGTCGCGCAAATCAACTCCATCCAATCGAATGCGTCCCTTATCCGGGTCATAAAATCGTGTCAGCAAATTGACAATCGTACTTTTACCCGCGCCACTCTGACCGACAAATACCGCAAAGTCTCCTTGGCGAATCTTCAGCGATAGATTTTTCACCCCGCCTCTATCTTTGGAGTAGCTAAAGCTAACATTATCAAAATAAATATCACTCTGAAAATGTGGCAAATCAATCGCACCCGGTGCTTCCTGAACTTCAGGGATTTCCGCCAAAATATCATTGATACGTTGCAGTCCTGTTACTCCATCAATTAAATAAGGCAGCCCCCAGGTAAAGTTGAGGATAGTTGAATGTAAACCGAGCAATAGAACCTGATAGGAGACGAGTGTCCCTACTGAAATCCAATTTCCGTAGGTCATCACCGCGCTAAGACTCAAAATAACCAACTGCACTAAGACAAAAGCGAGACTGGGAATTCTTTGCACTAAGCTAGACAGAAATTTCGCCCGGACATAAACCCGCTTCAAGTCATTCAACTGGGCAGAAAAATCTTTTGAGACTCGTTTTTCTAGACCGAATATCTTGACAACTGGTTGGGAGAGCAGATTCTCTTCGATTACGCTGGCGATGTGTCCTTCCTTTTGCCGCAGATGATAGCCTTCTTTGGTGGCACGACGGGCAACATTTGCTGGTGCAATTGCACAGAAAGTCAAACCGATGCAACTTAGAACAGCCAACTGCCAGTTAAGGGAAAATAGGAAAACTACCGAAAAAAGGATGTTACTCAGGCAAAAAATAACAACTGGCAGACCAAGTATGAGACTATTTTCTACCTTCTCTGCATCCGCCTGGAAACAGTTAATTATATCCCCGGCTGAACGTCGCCCAAAAAACTCCATTGAAAGGCTTTGGATGCGCTCAAATAGAGAACAGCGGATGTTGTTGAGTAACAGAATCCCCAATTTAGCTGATAAAAAGTCGCCCAGCAAGCCAACAACGATAAATACAATCGCTCCGCCTCCCAAGAGCAACAGAATCCAAACCAGAAGACTATAATTTTGAGGAACAATGGCTGCATCAATAATAAACTTGAAGCTGATCCTCATTGCTGATTCAAATGCGGCCTCAAAAATCTGACTGCTACAAAGGAAGATAGCTAGCCATCTATAAGGAGCAATATATTTATAAATTACCCTCACAAAATTCAAAAAACGCATTGGGCTTTGAGATAAATGGGTAATATTTGTCCGTATAGCGAGCCTAAATCATTTATCTAAATAGATAGGATAGGGGTAGTGCCAAGAGTACCTATCTCGGAGCGATTGGGACAACCAAACGGGGGATTGTTCCTAGAAAAAATCACACAATTATTTAGACGCGCTATATTGCTTTTGTGTGGGTCGAACCCTCACTTTCACTTGGAAGACAGCTAACTGCACCCATTGTCCTCCCAAATCTTTCGGCACCTTTCAAAAAGTTGGCTCAGTACGAAATTTCTTGCCGGACGCTGCTATTGCAACCATACGTCCGCTCTTGAATGCCTTGGCAGCAGTAATACTCGGATTTTTCGAGCTACTAAGCTGTTTGGCATTTAAAGGACTTGCGTAAGGTGCGTCAGCATCTAAGGTTTTCCGTTTCAGCGTAAGGGTTCTAGCTGACGCACCCTACTAGCCTCGTTACTGGTTTAAATGCTCCACAGCTTACCCTCTGTAGATTCAATTTAATCTTTTTGCCCGCTTTACTCCTCAACTTGTTTATTTGTCATCTATCTTTAGACATACTTACCTTAATTCTTTGGATAGATGCTTGTCAAGGGAAATCAATAAAGTTTGTGTAAACAAAAGGTAATGGAAGGTAAAAATTCAACATTTCCTGGTTTGGACGTAAGTAACGTAGAAAAAGCTTGAGAAGAAAGGCCCCAATTTACATTCACTTCGAGAGCAAATAGTTCTTGAGATAATTAGTACATCCTTATATCCCTCCATCCATAGGGATTTACTAATATAAAAAAGATGGACGCACTATTCTGTAAATTACGAGCTAAAAAATAGCCGTAATTTTACGCTCGATGTGCGATCGTCGCCCACACTCAGAACAATAGGTCAGTAATTAAGTAGAACCCCCTTTTGTAGCATTAAACCCTGCCTATAACTGTATCGTTCAAAAGTTATGAAAGGCTATTAATTGCTTCCACAGCTTTTGAGACGCATCTTATCTCTATAATATTTCCCCTCCCCTGCCTTTGAAAGTCGGAAAAGTCGGATCTTAAAGTCGGAAAAGTCGGATATTACATAATCTATCGAGCTCAGCTTAGGTGAATATCGGCAAAAAAATAGTTGCACGCTATATCACAACTTGTCTCTTAGTAGCCTGATTTTTTTAATTTCCTAACTTTTCGCTTTGTTGCTAGTCGTTAGTGTCGGCAGTGTTCAAGAAATCCGTCAGGGGTGCGGTGAACTAGATGAGGGCAGGGCGAGGCATTGTCCACTCCGAACGCACGCCCCAGGACGAGCTCCGTAAAGAAGCCATCCTGCACGGCATCCAAAGCTGGTGGCACTTCCCGATGAACACGAAGGGCGTTGCTTAATCAGGGCATGAAAAAAATAAGTTGAAAATCCAGAAGCTTTGTAGATAATGGTTTCTAGGATTTGCATATTTAGTCTTTCATACCGTAAATCAGCAACACCGAAACAAGAAGCCCAAGCCAGGGTGGCAGATCCTTGATCAAAACGACGGGGCTGTGGAATAATTGCGGTTTAGCAAAAGCTGCACAGTTGTAGCTTGAGTTGATTTAGGTGTGAAGGTAGTGAACGAGGGCGAAAAAATTGCAGAGAACTGTGAAAGAAGTTGCCCAAAAAGCCCGAAGGGTGGGCGGCAGGCCGCCCGCAAGTAGGCAGCGGTGGGCGAAGCTGAATCTGCTGGCAACATTGGTGCGCCGGGACTTGGAAGCTCAATACAAAGGCTCGATTCTGGGCAATTTTTGGCCGCTGCTGAATCAGCTATCGCAATTGGTGATTTACACTTATGTATTCTCGATCGTCCTCAAGGTAAAGCTCAGCCTTGCAGGCTTCCCAGAAAACAGCGACATTACATTTGGAGTCTGGTTGTTTGCCGGTTTGCTGCCTTGGACTGCCTTCACCAGCGGTTTGATCAAGTCGGGAGTCTCCGTGGTGGGGCAGCCGAATTTAGTCAAAAAAGTGGTATTTCCTCTCGGTTTACTGCCCCTAGTGCCGATTTTTACAGCTTTTATTGAAAGTTCTCTGGGTTTAGCAGCTTTGATTGTGATAGTTGCAGTGTCGTCGCAAAAGCTCAACGCTACTTTATGCTTACTGCCGTTGGTGTGGGTGCCTCAGTTGCTGATAACTGCTGGTTTGGGATATTTGACAGCCGGCTTGACTGTATTTTTGCGAGACATTCCTCAGACATTAGGTGTTATTCTAAATTTTTGGTTTTATTTGACGCCGATCGTCTACCCAGCATCCATCATCCCGCAAGAGTGGCGAGGGTGGGTATTTTGGCTGAATCCAATGGCCGCCATCTCGGAGGTTTATCGAGACCTCATACTGCTTGGAGAAGTTAAGCATTGGGGCGAATGGGGTGTCGCCACGCTAATTTCGGCTGCTATATTTTGTGGAGGTTTGGCGGTTTACCGGCGTTTGCGTCCCGCTTTTGCTGACGTGCTGTAAATTTGTTTGAGATATGCTGTAAATTTGTTTGAGATATACAGCATATTCTATGTATATGTAGTAAACACAATTTTCTAGCCCGTGTAAGGTGCGTCGCCACCCGTCAATCTGCAAGTTTTATCCAATATCTCGCAGATCCGCACCCTACAGATTAACACCACACAATAGAGCTGCTAATGTACTTTATGAACCACCGAATATGCTGTAAAGTCAATCTAAAATCTAAAATCTAAAATCTAAAATCTAAAATCTAAAATCTAAAATCTAAAATCTAAAATCTAAAATCGGATGACAGAAAATGTAATTTCACTAAAAAATGTTTCCAAATGCTTTAAGCGGTACGATCGTCCAGGAGACCGCTTAAAGGAAATTATTTACCCCACCAAAAAACTTGCTGACGAATTTTGGGCCCTACACGACATCAATCTGGAAATTCCTCAAGGACAAACTCTGGGAATCGTCGGCCGCAACGGTTCGGGGAAAAGCACTCTCCTGCAAATAATTGTGGGGACGCTCACACCTACTACAGGAAGCGTCGATGTTAAAGGCCGAGTCTCCGCTTTGTTGGAACTCGGAAGCGGGTTTAACCCGGAATTTACCGGGCGACAAAATGTGTTTTTTAACGCTCAGTTACTGGGATTCAATCAAAAAGAAACTGAAGAAAAGTTTGACGATATAGCTGCTTTTGCTGATATTGGCGATTTCATCGAACAGCCAGTCAAAACTTATTCTAGCGGTATGTTTGTCAGGCTAGCTTTTGCGGTTGCGACTAGCGTCGAGCCAGATATTTTGGTGGTTGACGAGGCGCTTTCGGTGGGGGACGAAGCTTTTCAACGCAAGTGTTTTGCCCGCTTGCAAAGCATTCAGGAAGGTGGCGGAACAATTTTATTTGTTTCTCATGCTGCTACTTCTGTGGTGCAACTTTGTACCTCGGCGATTTTAATGGATAGCGGTGAATTGCTGCTCGCTCACACGCCGAAGGTGGTAATTTCTAAGTATCAAAAGCTGATTTATGCCGATCCGGATCAGGTTCTGGGGTTGAAGTCAGATATTCGAGCTCTGAACCAACTGACAAAACAGGAAAGTCAAAACCAGCTTCAGGATGCTAATTTAGAAAGCACAAAGAGGGAAGTTAAACCGGAGCAACATCTCTCAAAACCGCAGGAATATTACGATGAATTTTACGATCCGGGGATGATACCGTCGAATACGGTAAGGTATCCGTCTCGTGGAGCGGAAATTATCAACCCCCACATCGAGACGCTGAAGGGAAATGTGGTAAATCACTTGCTCGGTCGTCAAGATTATATTTATACTTACTCTGTCACTTTTTCGCGGTCAACTTCCAAAGTTAGGTTTGGAATGTTGATTAAAACAATTAGTGGTTTTGAGTTGGCGGGTGCTTCTTTGAAGGCTTCTACTCAGTCAGTGAGGTATGTGGAAGCGGGAACGACAATTGTAGTAAAGTTTCATTTTAAATGTTTGCTGAATCCCGGTGTTTATTTTCTGAATGCTGGGGTTGTGGGAACGGTAGATGGAGATTTAACTTATCTGGATCGCTGTGTTGATGTGGCGATGTTTAGAGTTCAGTCTTGTACTGAGTCCTGCGGTAACGGCATCGTTGACTTGCTGATCGAACCGTGTTTAACTGTTGTTAATGCTGATACTCTAGTGAAAGAGCAGTCAACAGAGGTTATCTAAAATTCTGTAAAAAAAATGAGCGATATCAATTTAGATTTAGTCGAAAATCCCGTAATCAAAGCATTTATTCAAGATCAAACTAAGTTTCCCGAAAATTTTAAACTGAATATCTGCGAAGACGATGAAATGTATTTGTTCAGCTTGAACAACGTCAAAGACGATCGCGATCGGGCTTTGGTGCGCTATTATTCGATCGGGCGTCGCATCTTGGATACGGTTAAACAAGTTGTGGAATGGCATTTTGGCAGTTTTGAAAATGTACCTTCTTTTCTAGATTTTGCCTGCGGTTACGGTCGATTTACCAGGTTTTTGATTCAGGAAATACCGCCGGAACGAATTTGGGTTTCTGATATTTATGCTAACGCGGTTAAGTTTCAAACTGAATACTTGGGCGTCAACGGTATTGTCTCAACTGGAAAACCCGAAAATTATTTAATTGACCGCAAGTTTGACTGCATTCTGGCTAATTCTTTTTTCAGCCATATGCCGGAAAGAACTTTTACAAGTTGGTTGCAAAATTTGTACGATTTGTTGACTCCTAACGGCATTTTGATGTTCAGCGTTCACGATGAGTGTTTGCGCTTAGCCAATATAGAAATGCCGGCTAATGGTATTTTGTTTAGTGCTCAAAGCGAAAGCCAGTCTTTAGATAAGGAGGAATACGGCACAACTTATGTAACTGAAAAGTTTGTGAGAGAATGTGTCGAGAGAGTTAGCGGAGGCAAAGCTTTTGTTCACCGCATCAAAAAAGGCATATGCAGATTTCAGGATTTGTATGTTGTCACAAATGAGCTAGTTAGAGATTTTTCGGAGTTGAATTTCAATCACCACCCAGAAGGATATATTGATGTTGCTGCTTTTACGAATAAGGATAATTTGTATCTGGAAGGATGGGTAGCTGATGTGAATCTCAACGGTCGAGTTGAGGATCTGCAAGTGCTGGTAAACGGGGAGGTTGTACAGAGGTGCGAGCCTTTTTACGATCGCCCGGATGTGGCTGGATATTTTGAAACTGATGGGGCTCTGCAGTCGGGGTGGAGCTGTTATTTACCCAAAAACACTGTAGGGTTGCAGGATGTGTTAATAGTCAAAGCAATCAACAACTATGGTTGGGAATGGATTCTGGAAACTTGCACTGTAAAATCGCTGATTAACCAAAGACAATCGCAGTCTTTATTGGGTTCTACTCAGACAAAACTCAAATTACTTGAGACTCAGTTAGAGTCGGCTAGGATTGAATGGGATCAAAATCAAAGTAAGTTAATGATTACTGAAACAAAGTTGGAAGAATCTCAAACAAATTTGCAAGAAACTCAAAGTCAATTAGTTGCAGCTCAAATGCAATTGGAGCAAACTCAACATCAGTTAGTATCTGTGCAAACGCAGTTGGAAAAAACCGAAAATCAGCTAATTAATCTTAAGCAAGAACTAGAGCAAGCGAAGTGTAGGGTTTTGGCAATGGAAAGCAGCAAGTTCTGGAAGCTCAGAAGCGCGTGGTTTCAAGTCAGGCGAAAGCTGGGCTTAGCGGGAGATTAGTGAGTAAATTTGGTTGGTGTGGGAATTAGGGCGAGGGAGAAGGGAGATAAATTGTGAGTACAAATGACAGCAAACCGTCGGTTTTTATTGTTACCGGAATGCACCGTTCCGGTACGTCTTTAACAGCTTCTTTGTTTCAGAAAGTTGGGGTTGATATTGGCAAAAAGTTAGTGGGCCCGGCCGACGGAAATGTGAAAGGTCATTTCGAGAATGTTGATTTTGTGGAGTTCCACAAAAGTGTTTTGCGATCGCACGGTATTGATGAACTCGGATGTACGTTTGAAAAAACGATTCCGGTAGCACCAGAATACGTGGAAATCGCCAAACGCGCGATCGAGCAAAATCAACTTCCTCACAAACATTGGGGTTGGAAAGACCCGCGAACAGCCCTTTTTTGGGATTTTTGGCTGAATTTGCTCCCCGAAGCTAATTTTATCTGTGTTTATCGATCGCCCTGGGAAGTAGTCGATTCCCTTTACCGCCGGGGAACCGATGTCAGCTTGCTGCAAAATCCCGAAATGGCAGTAAAAATGTGGATTCACTACAATCAAAAAGTTTTAGAACTTTACGAACGTTTCCCCCATCGCTGTCTCCTAGCCAACGTTTACCCCATCGGCAACACTCCTGAACTTTTCCTCGATCGAGTTAACGAAAAATTTAATGTTAACTTAGGTGCGATACCAGCCGACAATTTTGAAGAATCTTTATTAGTCAACGATATTGTCAAAAGTCACAGACCGAGTTTAATAGAAAAATATTTTCCCGAAGCCTTAGAACTATATCAACTTTTGGAAACCCAAGCTGGCAATCTCAGTAGCGAATCGAAAGGTGCGATCGATCGAGTTATTCATTTCCCAGCCTCTCCATTCTGGCCATTTGAAGATTGGCTAAAAATCCGCTTGCTGGAAAAACAGCAAAAAACCAGCTATTCCGAACTCAAACAGTGGCAAGAACAATTTCACCAGGCCCAGGCGAAAGTGTTGGGATTAGAGACAGAATTAGGAGCAACTCAAGTACAGCTTGCAGGCAAAGAATCAAATTTTCAAGAAGCTTTAGCAAAACTCCTCGGATTAGAAACAGAATTAGGACAAACTCAGGTACAGCTTGCCGGCAAAGAATCGCAATTTCAAGAAGCTTTAGCAAAAGTCTTAAAATTAGAAGCAGACTTAGGGGAAACTCAGGTACAGCTTGCCGGCAAAGAATCGCAATTTCAAGAAGCTTTAGCAAAACTCCTCGGATTAGAAACAGAATTAGGACAAACTCAGGTACAGCTTGCCGGCAAAGA